>DGDO01000033.1 GCA_002385475.1 Candidatus Sordicultor fermentans
AGATGTGTATAAGAGACAGGGTGATATCTGCATGCTATGAAAAACGCAGTATCATTATTACTACCAATCTGGAATTCAGCAAGTGGAATGGAATATTTTATGATGAGAGAATGACAGCCGCCATCATTGACCGTTTAATTCACCACAGTCATTTACTGGTCTTTTCTGGACCCAGTTACCGGTTGACTCATTCTACTATGAATTGTTAATTCTGGAATTAAGGGTGCTGCAAAAATTAACTTCCGGAATGCTGCAAATTCATATTGCCAAATACATAGAGCTGCGTCATACTTCTTTCGGATGTCACCCATTTTCTTATCTTTCTCCTTTCCATTTTACAGGTTAACACCACCTTATTACTCTGTCCAGTTTTCGGGGTCCATTATAAAATGGTATGACTTATTCCCTGACCCTACTATAGCAGATGCAATTATGGACAGGGTTATTCATAACTCCTATATCCTGGCTCTTGATTCCCAAAAATCTATGCGGGAGGTGATGGCAGAAAAAACTCTAAAGAATCTTGAAAAAAATAACCCATTAGAATAGAATCAAATTTGTTGACAAGGTGTCCGAATACTTCCGGTTTAGCTGTCCGAATAAGCCGGAATATACAGTTTTCCCGGTGCCTCAGCCAAGAGTTTTCTTCTGTATACCCAGAAAGGATGAAGAGTCTTGATTTCTTTTATCTTCTCTATTATCTCTGCATCTTTTTCTTTAACTTTTCTTTCTGCTTTTTCAGTTGTCTGTTTTTTCCGAGATGCGTAATAACTGCTTCTTGCTATACCCAGAGCTTCACAGGCAGCTTTAATTGTATACCCTTCCTTTTTCAGTTCTTCCACCGCTTCTACTTATCTCCCCAGGATCTCTTCCGTTTTTTTTAACATCTCAATTTGAATAGACTTGCTTGCCGATTATCTTCTGCAATTTCTCTATTCTCCTCGTGCCTGGCTTCAGTTGAGCTTCTGCTGTTTAAAGCTTTAGTACCTCATCTGTGAACTTATCCCGCCATTTGTAGTACGAATCTTAAGTATTTCCCGTTCTCTACAGATTTCTGCCCCTCCCTTTGTCCTTTGAGACCCTCTAACACTATGGCCACTTTTTCTTCTGCAGTCCATTTCCTTTGTTTCACGCTTTTTCCTCCTCATAGGGGTTGCTCTCTATAACCTCGACATCTTTTATGGGTCTCGACATAATAAACGTTTCTTAGTGAAGGCTACCATAGAGAATGATGATGTTCAAATACTTTGAGCTTTAGTAATAAAATCCTCGACTTTATTCCCGGTGAAACTGTAGTGAAAGAGATCTTTATCCTGTGATACACTTAAGGTACAAAGGAAGTCAGAGAAGATACTATAAACGAAAAACAATAAAAATAGAAGCTCAGGTATCACAGCATAAACCTGAGCTTCTTGCTTGACACAGGAAGAATAAATTAATAAATTTTGGCTTTTTTTTCTACCAGTTCTCCCTGATGAGTTCAATAGCTCGCTCTACGCCGGAATACTGGTCACCCTTACCTTCAAATTCTACCGATAGATATCCATCAAACCCTGCAGATTTTAAAATATTCAGACATTTCACAAAGTCAGAGATAGATATTGCGCTCTCTTCATCAAAATCATAAGTCTTAGCATGAGCTATTACTGCGTATTTTACCATCATCTCCAGTCCTTGGTAGCGTACCTCCGGTGAGAAATTTCCAAAGTCGGGACAGGCTCTAAAGTTTTTATGCCCGACCTCCTCAAATAGCTTTACTATGTTATGAGGATCCGCTGATATTCCCCCGTGATTTTCCAGAAGTACCATAACCCCGATCTCCTCACCATATTCTGCCAATTTCCGATAGGAATCCACGGTTATAGATAGATCCACAACTCCCTGGTTCTGACTTCCGGTGTTAACTCTGACATTGGGAGAGTTGATATACGCTGCCACATCCATCCAACCTTTAATAATTTTGATGTCATGATTACGTTTCCGCTCATCCAGCTGAGATATGTTTCCAGTATCGATGGGCATGTTTATAACCACCGACCCGGTAGCCTGTAGCCCGTTTATTATCTCATCAAGATATTTAGCATCCTGAGCCTGGAAATGCATCTGACAAAGTTCCACCGCTTCCACACCATAACGCTCTTTTACCACCCTGGGAAAATCCTTAAGAGGAAAATCTTTATTCACATGATCACGTAAACTCCACGAAGACACTGCCAGTTTCATCTCTCAAACTCCTTTCCGATTTTTAGTTTATTTTTATTTCTTCTTGCTGCTTTCCAGACTCATAAATAGCGTCGATTACCTTTTGAACAATAAGCCCATGTTCACCAGAAGCCATGGGCTCTTTACCTTCTCTTATGCACTCTAAAAAGTGAAGAACTTCTTCTCTATAAATACCACCTGGAGACTGAGGTTTAATCTGGGGTTTTATATCAGCAATTTTACCTCCAAATTCTCCAAAGAGAGTAAGTCCCTCTCGTGAGGTAATCTTTGCTCCCGCTTTATCCCCAAAAACCTGAACCCTATCATCATCCTGAGCGTTAAGTGCCCAGCTGCTTTCCATCCACAGAGCAGCCCCATTTTTGAATCGGACAAGGCTAATAGCATACTCATCTACATCAAAAGGCCCACCAGGCACAGGTTCTCCCCACATATCCACATAAATATAAGGCTTGCGAGTGGCAATTTTATCAAAAGTAAAACCGCTCACGCTCACCGGTTCAGGATATCCCATAAGCCACATCCCCAGGTCTAAATAATGAACTCCTATATCAATCAGTGCTCCACCACCAGATTTGGCTTTAGTAGTAAACCAGCTCCCCATAGCCGGGATACCCCGTCTCCTCAAAATAACAGACTGAGCATGATATACTTCTCCCAGAAGACCTTCCTCTACCCAGGACTTAAGGGTTATAACTTCCGGCCGAAATCTGTAGGAAAAACCAATCATGAGAATTTTGCCATTCCTCTTTGCACAATCAACAATCTCATAAGCTTCTTTAGCATTCATAGCCATAGGTTTTTCCAAAAGCACATGTTTACCACTTTCTAAGGCAGCACAAGCAGCTCGATGGTGGAGAAAATTAGGTAAACATATACTCACCGCCTCAATCTCTGGATCTTCTAAAAGGTCTTCATAGTTAGTATAAGCTTTGGGAATTTCTAATCTCTTTTGTGCCTCAAAAAGGCGCTCAGAATTGGTATCAGCAATAGCCCATAGCTCTGCCTCAGGAACATCTCTATAGGCAAGAGCATGAACCACACCAATATTACCTGCTCCAATCACTCCTACTTTGATTTTAGCCATTGTTTCTCCTCCTTGCTCGTTTCTGTTTTGTTGTTCAAAAGCTCAAGACAAACTATATCCTCCTCTATAAAGGCAGGCCGGTAAAGCCTCTTTGATTCTCCTTCCTGATTTCCATATAAATCTTTTCTTCCCGGGAGAAAGGCAAAGTACAAGTTAAGTTCCCTTAAATAGCTCCTCCTCCTTTGCTTCTTTAGTTTTTGCGAGGAATACCATGACATCCTCTGAAAGATCTATATTTTAAACAGAGCTAAAACTGACTTTACCCCGAGAAATCTTGTAACTCTCCCTCGCAATGCAGCGCAGAAGAGATAAGATGAGGATAACTTTACTCGATAGAATTACTTTTTATTACCTCAGAATACCAATAACCGCTGTCTTTTATTATCCTTTTTTGAGTCTCATAATCCACGTATACTATTCCAAACCTCTTCGAGTATCCCAAAGCCCACTCAAAGTTATCCAGTAGCGACCACACGAAGTATCCTTTTAATCTAACCCCGTCTTCTATTGCTCTCAAAGCCTGACTAAAATGCTCTTTTAAATAGTTGATTCTTCTTTCATCGTGCACTTTTCCGTTTTCTATTTTGTCTTCAAATGCTGCTCCATTTTCTGTCACAAAAACTTCTGCAGGGTCGTATTCACTTTGAACTCCTTTTAATATCTTATAAAAACCCTCTGGATATATCTCCCAACCCATTTCTGTTTTAGGTAGTCCTCTTTCTACCGCTTTTCCTCCCAGTGGAGATTGAGGGTCTGCCTGGATTAAGTCACCAGAATAATAATTTATCCCCACAAAATCTATGGGTTCTTTTATTTCTGTCATATCTTTTTCGTAATGGGAGGGTAAAAATTCTTTCGCCACTTCCCGGATCTTTTCTGGATAATCTCCCTTATATATGGGGTGTAAAAATAGCGGATAGTTGGTCCACTCATGAGAAAATTGGGCAGCTTCCTTATCCTCTTGTGAGTCACTGGCCGGGTCATGAGAACTATTAGATAGCGTTATGCCAATTTTCCCTCCTCTCGTTTCTTCTCTAAACGCTCTAACTGCTTTAGAGTGAGCTCTTAGTTGATTATGGGTAGCTAAAAACGCTGCATATAAATCTTTCATACCCGGAGCATGTCTTCCCTCATAGTAACCCACAAAAGCGGCTACCCAGGGCTCATTTAACGTTATCCAGTTTTTTACTCTATCTCCTAACCTCTGGAACATAAAATCAGCGTAATCTGCATACCAGCAAGCTATATCTCTATTAGCCCATCCCCCCAAATCCTGGAGAGCTGCAGGTAAATCCCAGTGGTATAGGGTAACAAATGGAGTTATTCCAGCATTCAATAGTTCGTCTACTAACCTGCTATAAAAATCCACCCCCTTTTCATTTATTTTCCCTTTGCCATAAGGAAAAATCCTCGGCCAGGCCATAGAAAACCGGTATCCTTTCAAGCCCAGTTCTTTCATTATAGCTACATCTTCCCGATATCTACGGTAATGGTCATCAGCTATATCTCCAGTATCTCCGTTTAAAATATTGCCGGGGGTGTGAGAAAACCTGTGCCATATTGATGGCCCTGCACCATCAGCAAGGGGTGATCCCTCGATCTGGTATGATGCTGTTGCCGCTCCCCATATAAATCCTTCTGGAAATGATTTTGCCACTGAATATTTCCTCCTTTTTTATATAATCAATAAAATCCTACCCTTGACCTTATGAAATCTATTTTTTCAACCCCTCTTCCGCCTTTGTAAGAGCTTTTTTTCCTGTCTTTGAGAGAAGCTCTTTTTTAGTTGTTGCAAAAAGCGTAGCCCCGTGGCAATCTCTCCTTTGACAAGTCTGAATAAATTTTAAAAGATAGATTACCACACAAACAAGCAGATTGACTTGCAATGAACCCCCGGGATTGCCACAGAAAGGGATATGTAATCCTTACAGTTACATTATAAAAATACAAGAAACAATCAGAACAAAAGTGAAGTAACTGCATTCTTTCCTCCCTCATATACTGCGCCTTATTCTAATAGCCACTCCTCGGATAATTTAGGAACGTCAGCTATTAGCTGCTTCGTATAGGGATGATCAGGTTCAGATATTATTTTATCAGCCTCTCCTTCTTCTACAATTTTTCCTTCATGCATAATCAATAATCTTTCGCTCACATAGTACGCCAGACCTAAATCATGAGTAACAAACATTATTGTCGTACCTTCCGTATCTCTTAAGTCCAACAATAACTCCAGTATCCCTGACCTCAAGTTAGCATCTATCATAGAAGTGGGTTCATCAGCTATCAAAAGCTCGGGCTTTATGAGATGAGCTCTGGCTATCATTACTCTCTGTCTTTGTCCTCCACTGAGTTCAAAAGGAAATTTATCTGCCACTTCATCCGGTCTAAAATTCACTGCTTCTAAAGATTCACACACCATTCTCCATTTCTCTTCTTTAGTAAATTTATTGTCAAACAGTTTGAAAGCGTCTAACAATACTTTTTTAACTGGCGAAAATATATTAAAAGAAGCATAAGGATCTTGAAATATAGCCTGCACTTTCCTCCAGTAGGCCTTTTTCTCTTTTCCTTCAATATTGGTAACATCTTGACCCTCGAATATTATTTTCCCTGCAGTCGGTTTTAAAAGTCTGAGAAGCATCCTGGCAAGAGTGGTCTTTCCGCTTCCACTTTGTCCCACTAAAGAAATAACTTCCTTCTTTTTTATGGAAATGCTAACGTCGTCTACTGCTTTTATAGCTTTTTTGCCACTCCCAAAAACTTTTGTTAAATTTTCCGTTTTTATTATTTCATCATTGCTGGACATGAGGTACCACTTCCTCTTTTGCCTTGATATGGTCCACCCTTATACATCTCACTTTTCTACTATCAAACTCCACCATGCCTATGGTTCTTTTTCTACAATCTTCTATTGCTAAATAACATCTATCAGCGAATCTACACCCCTTTATCGGTTTTCTCAAATCAGGAGGAGATCCTGGCAAGCTAGGAAGCTTTTTACCTTTTATTCCTACCTCCGGTACCAATATAGATTGCATTAAAGCCTGAGAATAAGGATGAATAGGATTAAATATTATACCTTCAGTTTCCCCTATTTCCACAAACTCTCCAGCATACATTACTGCTATTCTGTCACATACGTGCCTCAATATAGGCAATTCGTGAGTTATAAATATCACACTTTTAACTATCCCTTCATCAAAAAGCTCTTTTATCAATTTTATTACAATCTTTTGGGAGGTTACATCCAGAGCAGAAGTGGGCTCATCCGCCACTACCACTTTAGGATTCATAAGCGTGGACACCGCTATCACTACTCTCTGCTTCATGCCTCCGCTTAGCTCCAGAGGATAGAGGTCTATCACCCAGGGAGGCAGAGAAAGCGATTCAAACCTTTCCGTAGTTAAATCTAAAACTTTCTTTTTGCTCATACGAGGATCGTGCTCTTTTAAAAGGTCTATAACAAAGTTTTTAATTTTTAAAGTGGGATTCAGTGCATTCATGGCGCTCTGAGGTATATAGGAATATTTTCTCCCCAGTATTTTTTTTCTCAACTCTTCTTCTTTTTTGCCTATTATGTTCTCGCCATCCAGAAACACCGAACCACTTTCATAAGTCAGGGGAGGTAAAAAAAGACCGGACATAGCCATAGCCAGTGTTGATTTGCCGCAACCCGATTCACCCGCTATGCCTAATATCTCCCCTTCCATCAAGTTAAACGAAATATTATCAACTGCTCTGATGCGCTCTCCTGACCTTGTTTTATAATATGCTCTGAGGCCATCTACTTTTAGCATTATTTTCCTGGATTCTTCCACTTTTAGCTCCTCAATCGGGGATTAAAAATTTCGTCCATCCCGGTATTCATAAAATACAGAGAGAAGGTTATTAAAGCTATGGTTATCGCCGGGGGTACAAAAGCCCACCACGCCCCAGATCTAACTGACTCAAATAAAAGAGCCCAGGATAACATAGTACCAAGCGAAACCACATTACTGGGGCCAAGCCCCAGCATACTTATACCTGCTTCATTAAGAATTCCGCTTGCCACCTGGAGAACAAAAGCCATAAATATGTAAGACAAAATATAGGGCATGATCTCCCTTATTATTATTTCTACAACGCTCGCCCCATTGAGTCTTGCTATATCGACATGCTCTCTACCCCTTAAGCTCATAGACTGGGCTCTTACTGCCCGGGCCGTCCAGGGCCAGGAAGTAATCCCCAATACCAGCCCCATCACAGCAAGGGACCGACTGCGAAGACTCACAGTTATCAGTATCAAAATGACAAATGGTGGTATAACTAGAAAAATGTTGGTAATAGAGTTCAAAATGTTATCTACAGTGCCTCCCTTATACCCGGCAAAAAGACCAATGGTTACTCCTATAGCTGTAGCTATCACCCCTGCAAACAAACCTATTATCAGAGAGGTCTTCATTCCGTGTATCAGCTCCACAAATACATCTCTTCCAAAATTGTCTGTTCCCAGGATATATCTTGAAGAGGGGGCTTCATACATGAGTCCTACCATCTCAAAGGGGTTTTTATCGACCACTGCAGGATATATAAACGCAGTTAAAAACAAAAAAACAAAAATACCCAATCCTGCTATAAACTTTGGAGATTTAAAGAGTAGTTTCAGAGTTTCCATATCAGCTTCCCTCAACCTGCGCAGCTTTAATCCGAGGGTCTATCAGGCCATAGACTATATCTATTATGAAATTCGCCGCCAATACCGTTAAAGCTATTATCAAAGTCGAGCCCTGAATCAGAGGATAATCAAGTCGTCTTATTCCATTGAATAGCGTTGATCCTATTCCTGGATATCCAAACACAATCTCGGTTATCAGCGACCCTCCCACCATGGTTCCTAAACTGATAGCAAGACCGGTTATCTGGGGTAACATTGCATTTCTGAACACGTAACTTTGAATTTTCCTATCCCCCATACCTAGCATCTTACAATATGTAACATAATCGGTATTTAGCTCATATATGGCCATCTCTCTCATTCCTATAGCCTGCCCACCGATTGTCACCAGCACTATAGATATGAAAGGCAAAAAATAGTGGTGCAATACGTCTACTATAAATGGCCAGGACCAGGAAGGAAGTAGAGTTCTACTATATCCCCCGCCTATAGGGAACCAGCGCAGGTACACACCAAAAACGTACAATAAAATAATTGCCAGACAGTAATAGGGCACAGAATTGATAAATAATGCAACAGGAAATAAAATCCTGTCAAAATTTCCTTTTCTATAGGCAGCAAAAGCTCCTAATAAGTTTCCTACTATCCATCCTACAATTATGGCCGGAAATTGTAAAAAAAGCGTCCAAGGAAGAGCATCAGCCATTATCTTATTGACCGAGAGAGGATAAAGACTGAAGGAGGTCCCCAGATTACCTTTGAACACATTTCCAACATAGGTAAAGAATTGAACAAAAAACGGTTTATCCAGTCCAAACTCTTGTATGAAAGACTGATAAACTCTCTCTTGTGCTTCACTGGTCACGGCTCCAGACATCATCTGGGAAACTAACACTGATATGGGGTCTCCCGGAACGAGCCGGGGAAGAAGAAAGTTTAAAAACAGAGCAAGGAAAAAAGCCAGAAGATACCAAGAAAACTTCTGCAAAATGTACCTGGTAAATTTCCTCATCGGGCTACCTCGGATTAAGTATTGTATTTTTAAAGCCCGTGGAGAAATAACCTCCACGGGCTTTAAAAATAAGGTTATTTCGCGGGCTCAATATGCCACAGTATCTTTATACCTGCTCCAACACCAGGCATACCTGGAGCATAGGGATTATCATCGTTGGGGAATCCCTTCCAGTAGGTCTCATTGTATTCATAGAATACCCAGGGTCTGTACATTAATGGTATTACAGGAACATCTTTACGATATATACTATCCAGTTCATCATACAATTTCTTCAATTCTGCCTCATCCGTAACTGTGGGTATTAAATCAATAAGCTCATCTACTCGTTCATTTTTATATCTTCCAAAGTTCCTGTAGGCAATTTTGCCGTATTCTGGTACTCCCTTGGAGTGAAGCACTATCTGGAAATTCAACCAGGGCTGAGCAGGACTGGGCTCAGAAGGTGTCCACATGGTCATGTCAAAATTACCGGTTTCTCTGTTATCGTAGGCGACAGGTGCATCAGGGAAGGAAGTTTCTATGTCTATACCTATAGCTTTAGCTGATTGAGCAACTATCTCTAAAGCAGCATTCCAGTCTGTCCATCCATACGGACATTCAACTTTGAAGGGGCCTAACCTCGTTCCATCGGGAAGCACATATATTCCGTCACTTCCCTTTTTAGCTCCCAGTTCCCCTTCCAGAATTTCCACTGCCTTTTCCGGATTGTATTCCCAGCCTTCTTGTTTCACCAATTCTTTATTAAAGTATTTTGCCTGTGCACCATAAGGCACTATTAGACTTGCTTCAACTTTGGGAGAATAATTAGACATAGCCAGCTCAGAAATCTTTGCATAATCAATGCAGTAAGCAATAGCTCTTCTGAGTTCAGGATTGTCTAAGGGAGGTTTATTTACGTTGAACCACAGAGAAGGCATAGTTGCTGGAATATGGTAAGGAACTTCTTTATACCAAGTTCCAATGGGCAATCCTTTGTTTTCCCAGCACTCCCAGATTCGAGGCATAAACTGCTGAGAAAGATCTACTTCTCCATTTTCAAAAGCTAAGTTTCCTTCGTCATTACTCTTAAAAATAGGGTGAACGACATATTTTGGTCTGGGCAGTTCGCCATCGTAGAGAACCACTCCCCAGTAGTCATCAACTCTTTCCAGAATTATAGTTTCTGGACTTTCATAATAAACCCGATAAGGTCCTGAGCCTATGGGGTCTTTGTTGTCGAATTTCCTAATTTCTGCTATGTCATTGCCAGCATCTTCTTCCACTTTTGCCCAGATATGTTCAGGAATTATGTATGCAGCACCCAAACCATCTTCCACCATTAATTTATTGGGATTATCAGCTTTCATTTTGAAAATAACAGTCTGGTCATCTTCTTTGTAAACATCTTCCAACCAATCCCAGACGGAAGAATAGCCTATTGGATATTTCTGACCAAGCTTATAGGAATAAACTACATCGTCAGCGGTGACTTTTTCTCCATCATGAAAATAAGCATTGGGGTTCAACTTTACTTCCAGAGTCAAATCATCTCGCCACTGGAACGATTCTCCCAGTATGGGAACAAAATCACCGGTTAAGAGACCATCATAGGTAAACAAGGGCTCGTAAATCCAGATATGTTGCCGGGGGTTAGAAACAAAAGTCATGGGACTCCCGGTAAAAGGATTATCGGTGGTAGGAGGACCCCACTGAAATCCTGCAACATAGAGAGCTTCTTCTCGAGGAATTTGCACCTGTTGACCAAAAGCTACCCCCCCTAAAACCAAAACCAACACCAAGAAACACGCTAAAACTGCCTTTTTCATATTTATCACCCCTCTTTCATATTAGTCATAGAGTGTACTCTATGACTAATATGAATTATAGCATAAGTAATTATCAATTAGGAATAAATACCATGAGGATTACACGATTAATTTTCTATCTTGCACTTTAACATATCCCGAAGACGCTCTTTTCAACCGGTCCATAATTGCTCTTCCCAATCCTTTTTCCTCTACGGTTAGGCTGATTATGGCCCGAAAAGGGCCTTCTTCCAACTCTCGCAAAACACTGAAGAGATTACTGGCTACCTCTCTTATATCCTCTTTCTCACTCAAAACCTTTATCTCTTCTCGGGAATCAGCAATCGGAAAAGGAGAAACAATAGCTATTCCCGAAAGATCACACAAGAGGAGTTCCTCTATCTTCCCTTCAAAAAGGTAAAGAGGAATCCGGGGAGCATAATGCTTCTTTAAAGTACCAGGAGAAAGAACTTTAGGGGAAGAAGGCGGTGTCTCGATTTTTCCTACCCACTTTTCGATTTCTTCAATACTCAACCCTCCTGGCCGAAGGAGAAAGACCTTTCCCTCCTCTATCATGATTATTGTAGATTCCACCCCAATCTCTGTTTTTCCTCCATCCAGAATCAAATCCACTCCTTCTCCTAAGTCAAGAGCCACTTCCTCTGCTTGAGTAGGACTCAGATGTCCAAAACGATTGGCACTGGGAGCAGCCACAGGGACATCTGCCCAATCTATCAACTTTAAAGCTACAGGATGAGCTGGCATGCGGACAGCCACAGTGGAAAGACCGGCAGTAACGATATCAGGAACTTCCTCTTTTTTGGGTAAAACCAGAGTTAAAGGACCAGGCCAGAACTTTTCCATCAACATCTCCGCAAGAGGAGGAATTTCCCTAAAGAGACGGGAAACCATCCCATGGCGAGAAATATGCACAATAAGAGGATCGAAACGAGGTCTTCCTTTAACTTCGAAAATACGAGCCACCGCCTCAGGTAAAAACACATTAGCCCCCAGTCCATAGACGGTTTCAGTGGGGAAAGCTACTAACCCTCCCTCCTTTAAAATTTTTGCTCCTTTTTTAATGTTTTCATCTGTAGCCGGAAGAATTCGCTCCATTTTTCTCCTTTTCTCCTGATATTGCTCTCTTTTTAGTTCTATTATAGAATAGCAAGCAAAACCGAGGAAGGAGTCAGCTATGACCGGGCAATCAATTATATTAGGTTTAATTCAGGGATTAACCGAGTTTTTTCCCATTTCTTCTTCTGCTCATCTTATTCTTCTTCGCCCGATATTCAATCTGGGAGAACAAAGCCTGTGGTTTGATGTGCTGCTCCATGGAGGAACCTGGCTTGCAGTATTAATTTACCTTATACCTTATTATTCCCGGGCTTTTCGTCAGCCCCGCATTATTTTGAATATCCTCCTGGCCACTATCCCTGCAGGATTACTGGGATATTTATTTGAAGATATAATAGAAAATTCCTTGAGAAACAGCTTTTTAGAGATATGTTTATTATTAGTTATTTTAGGTGTGATATTTTTAGTGGTAAAAGAAAGAGGGAATAAAACTTTAGAGAATATGACTGGAAAGGAAGCTCTCTTAATCGGGGTAGCTCAAGCTCTTGCTCTTTTCCCGGGGGTTTCCCGCTCAGGTATTACCCTTCTGGCTGGATTTCTCTGCGGGCTACAAAAAAAAGAAGCGGTGCTTTTTTCCTTCTTTTTATCAGCTACCACCATTGGAGGAGCATTTATCTTAGGAATTAGAAATTTGAGTGTTTCGGGAAACTTCCTCTCACCGGAGCTGGTGAGTGGATTCCTGGCTTCCTTTGGTAGCGGATTGCTGGCTTGCTTTCTCCTACTGAGGATTGTGAAAGAAAAAGGGCTGAAACCTTTTGGTTACTATCGCATCATTTTTGGGGGGACAATGTTCATCTGGTTTTTATTTCATTAAAACATAACATCTTCGAGAAGAGAGCGGATTTTCTCTCTCAAAATATTTTCCACTTTGTTAAATAATTGTTCAGAATAAAAGGCAACCGGCAACCATATTTTTATTCTTCCGTCCTCTAAAATGATATGGATACTTTCAGGAATTTCAGTTTCCCTCCTCACCATTTCCTCTAAAAACTTATTAAGACTCCTAAAGGGTATAAAACAGAGCTGATAAGGGCTATTTAGTTCATACTCCCAGTAAAAGTAAACAGTCTCTTCATATCGGTAAGGTACCGGCTCTAAAATTAACTTAATCATTTATCGAATCACCTCTGAGATAAAATAAATACCAAAGAAAAGCATAAACCCTCCGCAAATCCCCACTAACCACTGATAAAAACGGGGAGAGAGGAAGTTTTTACCTCGATGCAAAGTAAAAGAAACCGCGCTATACCAGACAAAGTCAGAGAGAATATGGCCAAGAAAGAAAAACACCACTCCCCAAAAGGGAAAAGAAGTAGCAGAAAGAAGAAGAGCCAACCCTACAGTAGCCCACCACATTATCCAGTAAGGATTAGAAAGACTGACCAGTAAACCTTTAAAAGCCAGGCCACCTTCTGAGTTTGAGCTATTCTCTACAGAGAAAATTTCTGAATTACGCACCATCCTCAACATATCTATTCCCAGATACAATAAAACTACCCCTCCTCCTATTCCTATAACCTGGTGAACTAAAGGTATGTCCAGCACTTTCCCCAGACCAAGCATTAAAGCTATAACCAAACCCAGTTCTAAAATTCCATGACCCAAAACTACCAGAGGTCCAGCTTTATAGCCCACCTGGTAAGTCCCGGAAAGAACCAGAGCCAAAAGCGGACCGGGCATCAATGCTCCTGAAAAACCAATCAGGAAAGCACTGCCAAAGATAGATAATAATTCCCAGCTTTCGTTCATTTCCTTTTTTTTATTTATTATATAACAATCAGCGAGATATTTACTGGAAAAAACTTAAAAATAAAATCTACCGAGGGAGAAAAACCCCTCAACAAAAAACTTCTGGATTCCCGATTGAAGATTTCGGTAATGACGTAAGAAGATGAACGCCTCGCTAAATTTCAGGCATAATAGACCTTTCCTTTTCTAACCTTGAAATCCTCTTTTTTATTCGCCTCCTGCACTTTCTCCACTGACTCTTTTCTTTCTCCCTTCCGCAAGAGATGAGAAAAGGAGAAGCCCGCAAGGGGTGGGAGAAAGAAAAAAATCCCACGAGGATCGCAAAAACAGCCTACGGCGCCAAAAGCAAAAGAGCAAAAAATTGAAACCAAAAACTAAAACAATTACACTGGATAATACGCCAGAATCATGATTACAAAATGGAGAGTGAATTGCCTTAAAAAAGTGGCCTGACTCCCTTTTACAAAAATTTAGAGCACTTATCCACTTACTGCAAAACAAAATATAGGATATAATCGTCTGTACTGAGGTATTTCCCTTAGCTATTCATAGAGGAACTTATTTACCTGGTACCAATATATAAAACGATGAGAAAACATATGCAGACAGAAATGAAAAAGTTATTATCATATCTGAAGCCATACTGGAAAGCAGCGCTGTTAGCTCCAATTCTAATGCTGATAGAAGTGATATGCGATTTATCTCAACCCACTTTATTAGCCAGCATAGTGGATAACGGTGTAGCTAAAAGTAATTTACCTTACATATTAAATACTGGTGTCCTTATGCTGGGCATAGCCTTAATAGGAATGGCCGGCGGAATGGGATGTTCGGTAGCTTCCAGTATAGCCAGTCAGAATTTTGGAGCCAGTTTACGCTCTGCGGTGTTCAAAAAGATTCAACTTCTTTCGCCTCTTAACATAGATAGATTTAAGACCTCATCGCTCGTGACCCGCCTCACCAATGATATAACTCAACTTCAAACGGTAGTTCTGATGTCGTTGAGGATTATGGTACGTGCACCACTACTTTTTATAGGTGGTATAATAATGGCTGTATCATTAAATGCCCGATTAGCGCTTATCCTCACGGTATCTATACCCCTACTGGCTGCGGTTATCTATTACCGAATGAAAAAAAGCACACCGCTTTTTTCTTACATGCAAGAGAAGCTGGATAGAGTCAATGCTGTTATCAGAGAAAATCTTTCCGGCATCCGGCTGATTAAAGCCTTTGTGAGAGCCGACCACGAAAAAAAACGGTTTGCCACTGCTAACGATGAACTCATGTATGCCACTCTCCAGGCTTTTAACCTTGTTATAACTATGATGCCAATAGTGATGCTCATAATGAATTTTAGTATTGTGGCGGTGCTATGGTTCGGGGGATGGGATATAGACCGGGGCAATATGGAGGTAGGCGAGATAATAGCTTTTGTAAATTATATAACTCAAATACTCTTCTCACTCATGATGATTGGTAACATATTACTATTTGTTTCCCGTGCTTCGGCTTCAGCAGAAAGAGTGAACGAAGTGTTAGATACGGACATCGATATTAAAAACGCCGATAATCCGGATTTCACACCTCTATCTTCAGGAGAGGTAGCTTTTGAAAATGTGTCTTTCGGGTATAGCGGAGATAAAAACCAGTTGGTGCTCAAAGAAATAAGCTTTCATGCCCCATCGGGTAAAACCATCGCTATCCTTGGCTCCACCGGTTCAGGTAAATCCACACTGGTAAACCTCATACCCCGTTTTTACGATGTTACCAGTGGTCAGGTGACGGTAGATAAAAGAGACGTGCGTTCAATGGATTTAGCCACTTTGAGGTCTGGTATGGGTATAGTACCGCAGGATACCATACTATTTTCAGGTACTATAAAAGACAACATTCGCTGGGGTAAAGAAGATGCCACAGATGAGGAAATAATAGAAGCAGCCAGAGTAGCTCAGGCTCATGAATTCATAATGAGCTTCCCTGAAGGCTATGACACTCAGTTAGGTCAGCGAGGTGTCAACCTCTCAGGAGGACAGAAGCAAAGAATAGTCATTGCTCGAGCAATAATTAAAAAACCACCCATTCTCATACTTGACGATAGCACAAGCGCCGTTGACGTAGTCACTGAACAGCGGATACAAAAAGCGCTGAAGGAATTTATAAGAGGCTCCACTATTTTTATAATAGCTCAACGCATAAGCTCAGTGATGGATGCCGATAAAATATTAGTCTTAAATGAAGGTCGTATAGAGGCAGAAGGCACCCATGAGGAATTGCTAAAAAGCAGCCCCCTGTATCAGGACATATATAATTCACAACTGGGAGAAGGAGTTATGATAGATGCATAACCCGGGAGGAGGGCGTCACGATGCAGTTTATGTCGTAAAGCCCAGAGATGCGAAAAATACTTTAAAAAGACTATGGTGGTATTTATCAGAGCACAAAATAAGACTTTTTCTCGTGCTCTTTCTTGTAGCCATAACATCGGTGTTAACCCTTGTGGGGCCTTATCTCATAGGGAAAGCCATAGATAATTATATCATTCCCCGCGATTTCAATGGATTATTTCGTCTTTTAATACTTATGGCAGCTATATACGTCCTTATGTCCTTATTTACATGGTTACAGAGTCGCACTATGATTAATGTAGCCCAGCTCACTATACGTAACATGAGAAAAGATGCCTTTGATAAATTACAGATATTACCTGTAAGCTTTTTTGACGCCAGACCCCGGGGAGATATCATGAGCAGATTAACAAATGATATAGACCTTATAAACAATGCCCTGAGTTCCAGTTTAACCCAGATATTCTCCAGTATTATCACTCTGATAGGAACCGTAATATTAATGTTGTGGTTAAGCCCTCTCCTGACAGGAGTCAGCATGATAACAGTACCTATAATGTTGATCACCACCAACATTGTAACCAGGCACACCCGACGATATTTTTCAGAACAGCAAAGAGTTTTAGGTATGTTGAATGGCTTTGCCGAGGAAAATATATCGGGACAAAAAGTAGTTAAAGCATTTGTCCGGGAGGCTAAAGAAATAGAGCGTTTTGAGGTCACCAATCAAGAACTAAAAAACGTGGGCATTAAAGCTCAAATATATTCAGGCATAATGGGACCTTTAATGAACGTATTAAATAATATAGGATTTGCCATAGTAGCTCTGTCCGGGGGATGGCTGGCAGTTAAACAAATAATAACCATAGGCACCATAGCCGCCTTTATAAACTATACCAGACAATTTACCCGCCCCTTGAATGAATTAGCTAACCAGATTAATACCATCCAATCAGCCATAGCAAGTGCTGAAAGATTATTTGAAATAATGGATGAGCCACCTGAACCACCTGATCCTCCCGATGCCATAGAGCTCAAAAGCGTCAAAGGTGACGTAGAATTTCGGAATGTATCATTCTCTTATAAATCAGATGAAGCGGTACTCAAAAATATAAGCTTCCATGCTCATCCCGGACAAACCATAGCTCTGGTTGGCCCCACCGGAGCGGGGAAAACCAGTATAATCAATTTGCTCGCTCGCTTCTATGACCCCGATAGTGGGGACATATTCATAGATGGATATAATATCCAGAAAATTACGAGAAAAAGTCTTCGCTCATCTTTAGGAATAGTGTTACAAGATACCTACCTCTTTTCTGAATCAGTAAAGGATAATATTCGTTACGGCCGATTAGATGCCACCGATGAAGAGGTAAAAGCTGCCGCTCGATTGGCCAATGCTGAACAATTCATATTAAACTTGCCTCAGGGATATGACACTATTCTCTCCGAAGATGGTGGAGACCTGAGTCAGGGTCAGCGCCAACTGCTGGCTATTGCTCGAGCCATATTAGCCGACCCGGCTATATTGATACTGGACGAAGCCACGAGCTCAGTAGACACTCGCACTGAGCAACACATCCAGGAAGCCATGTACAAACTGATGAAAGGGCGCACCAGTTTTGTGATAGCTCACCGGCTCAGCACCATCCGCAAAGCCGATATGATATTAGTGATAGACGATGGAGAAATAATTGAGAGAGGCAACCATGTGCAACTATTAAAACAGAAAGGTTTCTACTATGACCTGTATATGAGCCAATTTGCCCATATTCTGCACAAAACAGAAGTTTATGAAACACCACAGCTGGAATTCCATAAAAGTTATGAAGACTAGCTGGTTTCAACGAAATTACAACTTATGGGAGAGAGAAAGAAAAAACTTTTCCGAAAGATCTATGACAATATTCCTACCCTTCCCTTAGAGAACCAGCTACTAATTTCTCTTGAGCTTAAAAAGCCTAACTAAAGACTTTTGCTGGATTGCTTGTTCCATTTATAATAAATGATACTACCTAAAACTGAACAAATAGAGCCTCAAAAGCTAATAACAGAGGGAAAAAGAAAAATATCCTACAATGCAATAGCTTGACACTAATATTATGCATAGCCTCCGGTAGTCTTTTAAGACAAAAATGGTATAATGCTTGTAAAGCATATTTATATTTAATTTAACTTAATCGAAGGGAGGAGAATGGTTATGAAAAAGAGTAAATTAAACGTTTTTTTGTTAATGAGTATGGTTTTTTTTCTCGTTTTTGTTTCGGTGGTGCCAGCTCTGGCCAGCTTTCCGGAAAAAGAAATAACCTTAATCATCCAAGCTGCCCCGGGAGGAGTGTCAGATGCAGTAGGAAGAGCTATGGCGGCAGCAGCCGAAAAAATCTTGGGAGTCCCAATCATTCCTACCAATATCACTGGTGCAGCCGGAGCAATTGCTATGGGGAAACTCAAAGAAAGCCCACCAGATGGTTACACGATAGGTTATGTTCCGGTGGAGCTGGCTATGGTGAAAGCGTTGGGTTATGCTGATATTTCTCCTGACGATTTTGACCTCATCATGCGAGTCAATATTGTTCCTGCCGCTCTTACCGTTCGCTCCGATGCTCCTTACCAAACCTTTGAAGAGTTTGTAGAATATGCCAAAGAACATCCTGGAGAAGTTTTGGTAGGCACCTCTGGAACTGGCTCCATCTGGCACATTGCTGGATTAGCTTTGGAAGAAGCTATTGGTGCTACGTTTACTTATGTTCCTTTTGACGGGGCAGCCCCCAGCGTAGCCGCCTTAATGGGAGGCCACATCCACGCAGTTACCTGTAGCCCTGCCGAAGTGCTTTCCGGAGTCAATGCAGGAGATTTAAAAATTTTAGCCATTTTAGGAGAAAAAAGAAGCTCTCTCTTTCCCGACGTACCCACGGCGGAAGAGTTAGGATACAATGTTAATGTAATGGCCTGGGGTGGGTTCGCTCTACCTAAAGGAACTCCTAAAGAAATTTACGATACCATTGCCTCCGCTTTCTGGGAAGCTCTGGAAACCGAAACCTTTCAGAAAGTAATGGAAGAGAGAGGAATTGAGGTTTCTCCTCTGGATGGCCCGGCATTTAGAGAGTTTGCTATACAGCAGTTTGAAATGTATATGGAGTTAATTCCCCGCGCCTTAGGACAACAGCAATAAACCTTACAAGGAAAATATATGGCAGACATTCTATTTGGGGTCTTTACTGTAGTCCTTGGAATAGTACTGTACTGGGGAGCCAACCGGCTCCCCACCGGAGTGTTGACTTTCGCTCTCAATCCTGGATTTTTTCCCAAGATAGTAGCGGCGGGGCTTATAATTTTAGGAGCCATCCTTGTTTACCAGGGATGGAAAAGTAAACCAACTTATGGTGAGGGAAAACTGAACAAAGAGTTAGGTCTTCGATTAGGAGCCCTTTTAGGATTGGTGTTCTTATACCTTATTTTATGGGGAAGGGGTTCTTTCTTACTGAATACTTTGGTTTTTCTCTTTTTTTCCCAACTAATAATGAAATATCGAGTGCTCCCTTCCCTGCTTTCTTCAACCATAATCACTTTTTTAACCTGGATTCTTTTTACCCAAGCTTTCAAGGTTCATCTTTTCTAAACAAGCTAAAATTAAAAATAACTAACATTAGGATGGGATCTACTATGCAAGATTTGCTAGTAGCTTTTCAACAAGTGCTACAGCCTGGAGTTTTACTTTACTTGATTTTAGGCACTACCTTAGGTTTAGTGGTAGGGACTCTACCTGGCCTTACTGCTACTATGGCGGTAGCCATTTTAACTCCTCTTACTTTTTGGCTCCCTCCAGCAAGTGGTCTGGGAGTGTTAATAGGGGTTTGGAATGCTGCTATCTTCTCCGGAGGCATATCAGCTATTCTTTTAAACATTCCTGGGACTCCCGCTTCTATCGCTTCTACTTTTGACGGCTATCCCATGGCTAAAAAAGGTCAAGCAGGGTTAGCCCTGGGAATTAACGTTTTATATTCATTCATTGGGGGGATTTTTGGAATTGTAGTTTTTCTAATTGCTGCTTTTCCTCTGGCTCGATTTGCTCTCTCTTTTGGTCCCGCAGAATACTTTGCCTTGGGTCTTTTTGGCCTAAGTATGATGGTAGCAGTGTCAGGGACGTCGGTAGTCAAAGGTTTAATCACTGGATTCATTGGTTTAGCCCTTTCTCTGGTGGGGCTTGACCCTATGTTAGCTACCCCTCGGTTTAACTTTGGCTCTACCGATTTAATTACTGGTTTCTCTTTCATCCCTCTCATGATTGGAATCTTTGGCTTAGGGGAGGTTTTCTACCAGATGACCACTGCTCCTTATCAACCTCAAGAAGAATCTGGGAAGAAAAAGGAGACCCTAAGCAGTCTGGGAAGAATGTTGGTCAATGCTAAAGAATTTATTCAAACTCTCCCAGCTGCTATTATAGGAAGCGTCACTGGAGTTATAATCGGGGCTATCCCCGGGACTGGAGCAGATATTGCTTCTCTCCTGGGCTGGGAGTTTTCTCGTCGAGCCTCTAAACGAAAAGAGGAATATGGTAAAGGGTCTATCGAAGGTTTAGTCGCCACTTGTACTGCTAATAACGCCTGTTTGGGAGGAGCTCTTACCACTATGATGGCTCTTGGAATTCCTGGAGATGCAGTTACCGCGGTTTTGATCGGTTCTTTTATGATGTATGGAGTCCAACCTGGACCGGCTATGTTTAGAGATAGGTCTGATTTTGTTTTCACCGTAATTGGCTTGATGATATTGGCCAACTTATTTTTCTTGGCTACCGGCTTTATTTTCTCTCGGTTTGCCGGTGGTTTCATTCTCCTTCCTAAACCCATTATGTGGAGTACTATTCTAATCCTTTCTTTAGTGGGCTCTTTCTCTCTCAACAACCGGTTATTTGATGTCTGGGTAGCATTTTTAGGAGGTATATTAGGGTTTCTTTTCCGGCGATATCAATTTCCCATTGGACCAATAATCCTAGCTCTCATTTTAGGACCAATGGTAGAGCGAAACTTCCGAACAGCCCTTATAATTTCTCACGGAAACCCGGCTATTTTCCTGACTCGACCCATATCTTTGATATTTATTATAGGAACAGTGCTTGCTCTTGCAAGTCCTTTATTTCTCTACAGAAAAAAGGAGAAAAAAGAGTAAATATAGTAGGGGGCAACGCCCCCTTATAACCCCCAGAAAAAAGAAAAGAACAAAGATTGGAAAATCTAAAAAACTAACTAAGTGTTTCTACCAACTCAGAATGTCCAAAAGCTACCGAGATTGTCTGTCTTTAAATTGCCATATATAATGTCCAAGTAATAATCTTTAAGGG
>DGDO01000051.1:0-2481 GCA_002385475.1 Candidatus Sordicultor fermentans
AAGGAGAAAGTGCTTTTTATTCCGGAAGTTTTCTCCATAATCCATCAAAAAAAGAATCCCGGCAGTGGAAGCAAAAGACAGCTGCGCCCCCGCATCATAGACCACCTCAGGCTGAAGCAAAAACATGATAAGAAAGGCAGTCAACAAAGAAGAGACAGGAAGAGTGTGGCGACCTTTTATTTTTCCCCAGAGACCCAGGCTAAAAAAGAGCCAGGCTCGAAAAGAAGAGGGAGAAATGCTACAAAAAAGCAAATACCAGAAGGTAAAAAATAAAGCCCCTATCCAGGAGAATCGCTTTATGAAAGTTATCCGGTTCAAGAAAAACCAGATTATTCCCCCCAGAAGAGCAAGGTGCAATCCCGATACACAAAAAGCATGATAGATGCCCACTTCCTGGAGCAAATCCCTTCTTTCCTCAAACTCTTCTTCTTTCACCCCCACAAGAAGAGCAGAAAACCAGGGATATTCATCCTGTAGTTCTTCCTTCCATGAAGAAAGAAATTCCCTCTTCTTTTCCTCCACCTGGTGCATAAGAGAAAACCACCCTCGAGGAGGAGAGACCACCTCCCAGCTTTCCACCTCAAGATAAGCAGGAACTCTTTTCCTTCCCCAGAAAAGGCGAAAATCCATTACCCCGGGGTTAGAGCAAGAATTGAAGCTGCGCACCACAGCACGGATACGAACTCTATATCCCCAATCTTCAGGCTTAAAATCTCCCCCCCGGAGAAGCAAAGAAGGAGAATAAAAAGAGAGGTTAGAGGTCCGGGTAATGAAATAACGATTGTTTTTTTCTATCAGATTTCCTTGAATGGTAATGGTCTTGCCTTCTTCTCTCAGGACCATTTCTCGAGGTAGGTCAAAACTCAAAGCATGCACTGTAGCGCCCACCGCCAGCCACACCACTATTATGCTCCAGAAAAAAATTCGGCTCCGAGAGAAAAATAAAACTGCAAGAAAAAGGGAAAGGAAAAGGAATAAAAACAGCCAGAGGAGAGAAAAAGAAAAATAGCTCTGCAAAAAGAAACCCGCCAGTGCAGCAACTACTACCCAGAAGGCAGGATAACGAAAAAAGGAAGTCATAGAAAGGGGGCCGCGTGAGCGGCCCCGGCAGCCTATACTACTTTACTAAAACGAGCCTTAAATTCTTCTTTACTTAAGTTAGCAGCCTGTGCTAACCTGGTAAGCATCTCTTCGTCTTCTAAATCTTTTTTCTCCAGACGAATCATATAAGAACGAGCTACCTCGTAAGAGTACGAATTGATGTCCACAGTCCGTACTTTAGTTCTTCCCGTCTCCGGGTCCATTATTTCCGGGAAAGGAATAGGGTTTAGCACGCCTTCTAAAATGCTAATCATGGCTCCCTTTTTCTTCATATCCAGACTATAGTCGGGACTTAAAAGATAGTTCACTGCTCCATACCCCAACTCCCGCGTGTATTCCATATCAAAGGCCACAGGTGGCGCACACCTCAGCTCATACCCCACGTCTCCGGTTACCATGGTGATTTTTTCTCCTCGAGCTTCAAAGCGGCGAGCAATTTCATCCTTCAATAGTGTTCCCAGAGGCACTTCGGCCAGACGCACATGACCATGGGGGTCACGAGGGACAGGTCTTCCCAGCATTTTTTCTATCTCTTCTACGTCGCCAAACTTCAAAGCCACTCCTTCGGCAACAATTGCTATTCCATCGCTTCTTCCCAGGGCTTTTCGCTTAATCATGGAAGACTCGATAATGTCACATACTTCTTCTACTTTTACTGTTCTCTCGCCAAACTCCTCGGGGATTATAACAAGATGCGCTCCAGCAGACTTTCCCACTCCTAAAGCGAGATGTCCAGCAGAGCGTCCCATCATCACCACTATGTACCAGCGTCCGGTGGTTTTGGCGTCTTCCATCAGATTTTTCACTATCTGGGTAGCCACTTCCCTTGCTGTCTGGAAACCAAAAGTGGGCATGTTACCAGGAAGAGGAAGGTCGTTATCAATGGTTTTGGGAACATGAGCCACCAGTAGCTCTCCTTTCATCTCCCGGGCTACAATGCTGGAGCTAAAAGCGGTGTCGTCTCCACCAATAGTTACAAGATATCCTATCCCCAGCTCTTCCACAACTTTTTTCACGTTGGCCACTTTATTCTGGTCTATTTGTCCTTTGCTCACCAGGCTATCTCGGGCGGTGCGGAGAATGGAGCCTCCCTCCATGTGAATACGAGAAACTTGAGCAATTTCCAAAGGGACAGAATGCACTGCGGGGTTAAAAGAGGAGCTAGAAATCCACTTAAACCCATCGTAAATCCCTACTACATCCAGACCCCTTTCTCGAGCAGCGATAGCTACTGAACCAATTACTCCATTGATGCCCGGAGCAGGACCTCCTCCTACCAGTATAGCTAATTTTTTATCTCTCATTTCGTTCCTCCTTTCCCCAGAACTTTCAGTTAAATTTTTCTCTGTCAGAGAATAAGTTGGTTTGAACAGCCGACCT
>DGDO01000051.1:2652-3469 GCA_002385475.1 Candidatus Sordicultor fermentans
TATAAATTGTTCGCTTGACTGGTTAAAAGTTGTTTCTCTCAGCCAAATCTTACCATAACGTTGTCGTATCCTTCAATATCCGAGAGCTTTAATTCACTTCTTTTTTCTCTCTCGTGTGAGCGCTCTTTGCCTCTTATTTTAGCGCGCTCCTCATTAAAGCTGACCACGAAGCTCATTTGTAGCTTGCTTTTTGGTATTTTGAGGCTCAAAAAAAGCGAGATTGCTTCAGGATTTCCTCCTTGCAAAAGAGAAAAAGGGGCCTCTCGCGGTGACAAAAGAAGATTGTTGCTTGCAGTAACGGATAAGGAAAAAATGATAGGGATGTTTTCCTCCTTTTTCCGTCATTTCTAAAGCTTTCAATCGGGAATCTAAATAGTCTTACCTATGGTTTGGATTTCTGATAAACATCTTCAGGAACGGTAGTTTTCTCATCTCCTCATCGCTAGGGTCGTAAAAACACAGTCTATGACGTAAACCTTTAAAGGTAAAATAGATGAGAACAATAAGGGAGGTCTTACCCCTTATCAACCCCCCAAAAGATAAAAAAAGAACACAGAAGATAAGGACCACGGAGAAAGACCTGGTTTTTTTTCCGGGCGTGGCGATCTTTTTTTTGAACTCCATTCAGTAAAGAAAGAGGAGGTTGCTATGCCAGAAATAGCAATCTTATAAAAGAGAGGCAAGAAAACTACAAGGAGACTATAAAACCTGAGAGGGGTTTACAGGGTTTAAAGAGGGCTAAAGAGCAAACAAAAAGCCATCGGTCCCGACAAACCTTAGCCTTTTCTTTCTCGCATTTAGCGAGAAACTTCAGGAT
>DGDO01000051.1:3766-12099 GCA_002385475.1 Candidatus Sordicultor fermentans
TTTTTTCACAGTTATCGCTCGCTGGCATAATTTCTTCATACTCTGCTTTAAAGTCTTCTCCGGGAGCACTAATTGCTTTTTAGTCATACTTAAATCAGTGGCTCTCGAGTGCGCTGTAGGGTGAAGGCAAGTGACGTAAATCATGAGAAGTTACCTTATAGCCGCTTTTGCGAGAGTATTTGTTAATTCTTTTATCAAAAGAAGTCCAGAGAGTACCTTTCTCTCAAAACCACAAAAGCGGTTCCACTCGAGAGCCTCGGTTTCCTTGACAGATTGTTATTCGATGTTACAATTTTTTAGTGGAGCGATTATTGAATAGATGAAGTCTCAGGAAATAACCAAAATTTCTCTATTAGTTGCCACAGGAGTCGTTTTACCGTCTCTTTTCCATGTTTCTGGCATTCCCGGAGCGGTTTTCTTGCCTATGCATTTACCCGCTCTTTTGGGAGGTTTTTTCCTCTCATCAGGGAGTGCCGCTTTTTTACTGGGCTTTATTCTTCCCCTTCTCAATTTTTTTCTCACTGGTATGCCTCCTTTTCCTGGCTTTTTGGTTATGATGGGAGAGTTGGGAGGATATGGAATTTTGGTCTTCTTTTTATACAGGAAAAAGAGATGGGGTGTTTTCCCTTCTCTTCTTGCCTCTCTTTTGGGGGGGAGATTAATTTCCATTCTGGGTAACTGGATTTTAATTGCCTTAGTTCTGGGTAAAAAATTTTCTTTTCTTCCGGTTTTGAATACCTTGTTTGTGATTTCCCTTCCGGGAGTGGCCATTCAGATGGTTTTAGTTCCTCTTATAGTGAAAGGAGTGGAAAATTTTGTGCAGGGAAGAGAAGCAAGTCCGGGAAGCTTTTAACCGTTTGGCCGGGGAGTGGGATGAGCGTGCTTTATCTTCTCCGGACAAAATCCGCTATCTTCTGTCCTTTCTCACTATTCCTCCTTCTTCTACCGTTTTAGATGTAGGTTCAGGGACAGGGATATTAATTCCTTTTTTGCGAGAAAAAATGGGTTCTTCTGGCTTAATTGTGGAGCTAGATGTAGCTGAAGAAATGTTAGAAGTGGCGAGAAGAAAGTTTGGAGAGGAGGGCATTGAATATCATCAGGGGAGTGCGGAAAGATATAAAGACAGCCGCAGATATGACCTGGTTATTGTTTATTCTTCTTTCCCTCATTTTTGGGATCGGGATTTAGCTCTCCAGAATTTAATTTCTCTTCTCATAGAGGGAGGAGAGCTATCCATTGCCCACTCTGAAAGCCGGCAAACCATTAATCAACGGCACCGAGGAGATGGAGCTCCTCCGGCTTTTACCCTTCCTCCGGGAGAAGAACTGGCTCGGGAATTAAAAAAACGGGGCCTGGAGATAACGAGAGTCATTGATAACCAGGAGCTCTATCTTGTAACAGGGAGGAAATAGGGGGGAACCCCCTATTTCCAGAATAATCCGCAATGGCAGCGTCCATCGCGTTCCACGCTGCCCTGTCTTGTTTCCAGGCAAGGACATACGTTTTCGGGAATATTATCTATTTTGCACGGACAGTAAAAATCTCCATAGCGTTCATGTTTTTTCAGCAGTCCTTCCACCAGAGGTTCTTTGAGCTCATTGAATTTATAGTTGCGCAGCTGGGCAAAGTTTTCTATCCTTGCCCTTATTTCTTCCTCTGGAGTTAAGTCGTCAGGTCTTCTGGCTAACCAGCTACTGTTATCTTTTTCTAAAACTAAAACTGCACCGCACACAGGACAAACTATTTTTTTCCCTGCTTCTTTTTCTTCTCGCAGAATAAAACTCACCTGACACACCGGACAGAATATTTTTTCTACCTGGTTCATTCTTTGAGAGCCTCCGAGATGCTCAGTTCGTCATATCCCACTATTACTTTATCTCCTATAACTATTACCGGGAAAGCTCTTCTTCCCGATATTTCTTGTACTTTAGCCACTGTTTTTTCTTTTTCCTCATCTTCTAAGAGGTCTACATCTACAAAGTCATAGGGGATGTTGTGTTTTTCGAAGTATTTTTTAGTCATCTGACAAAAAGGGCAGGTGCTCAAGGCATAGAGCATAACTTTTTTCATATCTTTCACTCCTTTTTAGGAAAGTTATAATTCAAACCGAAAATTAAAGAATTTATTCTTTATCTATTTCCCATTGAACTATTCTATCTCTTTTCAGAAAAAGAGAAAGATGATACTATTTTATTAAAAAAGGGGGATTAATATGTTTGATATCTGGGCGGTGTCTACCAATACTTACCATGGTTTCTCTCTGGAAGAAGCTCTGACCGGTATCGCAAAAGCTGGCTTTCCCTATGTAGAATTAGCCTGTGTGGAAGGCTGGACCAATCACTTTAGTGTAATTAATCACCGGGAAGAGGATTTAAAGAAGCTACGTAATGCTTTATCCCGCCTGGGGCTTCAGGTGGCAAGCATCAGTGCCCATTCAGACCTATCTACCCCCGAGGGAGTTTCTTATTTAGAGAAAGCTTTAGACCTTGCTCGGGTCCTAGGGGCTCGGGTGGTTAACACTGGAACCATAGAAGAAGAAAACAAAAAGGGGATTTTGATTTCCAATTTGCAAGTTTTAGCTTCCGAGGCAGCAAAAAGAGGGGTAAAAATTGGCCTGGAGATTCACGGAGATTTTTTGAAAGATGGACGGGCGGCTTGTGAATTGATGGAGGAGTTAAATCATCCAGCAGTGGGGATTAATTATGACACAGGGAATGTCATATTTTATGGGGGTGTCCGTCCGGAAGAGGATGTTGAAAATTGTCTTCCCTGGATTGTCCATTTTCATCTCAAAGATAAAAGGGGAGGGTACAAGGTATGGGATTTTCCTCCTCTGGGAGAAGGAGATATAGATTTTGGTAAAATATTTGCCCTGGCAAGAGAAGAGAATATAGAAGTTCCCTGGAGTGTAGAGATTGAGTTTGATGGTAAGTTTCAGCATTCCCGGGAGTTTGTGGATCAGGCAGTGAAGAAATCTTTTGATTATCTGCAGAGTTTGATAGGGGAGGAGAAATGATGGAGAGAGAAGATTTTACTTTTTATGATTTGCGCCGGAGAGAAAAAAGTAAAAGTATCGAGCTTCTGTTTCCCGGCTGGGTAGAAGGAGAGGAGCGAGTAGCTATTTTTTGCCCTCATGATGATGATGGTATTTTAGGGCCGGGGTATCTTTTGCAGGCCATTCCTCTTTTTGGGGGAGAAGTGCACGTTGTAATTTTCTGCAATGGTTCGGGAGGCTACAGTGTCATTGAACATAAAAATATCATCACTGCTCTCCGGGCTCGGGAAACCGTTTTAGCTTATGCTCATCTGGGAGTTAAAGAGGAAAGGATTCATCGTTTAGATTACGATGATTATAGCGTCTGGCCTTTTTTGGGCTGGAAGTTACCGGGAGGTGAGGAGGGAACTTTCCGGAAGATTTTACCTCTTCTCCGCCGGCTAAAAATCACCCGGGTTTTAGTGCCTAACGGCTATCGGGAACACTTAGACCATTATGCCACATTTCTCGTGGGAGCTTTTGACACTCCTCAGGTGGGAGATCCAGTAATGGCTGATTGGGGGATAGCCAAAGGAATAAAATCGGTTCTCCAGTATGCGGTGTGGAGCGATTTTTCTCCTGAAGATACCTTGCTGGAAAAAGACGCTCTGAATGTCAGAGCCAACCGGGCGCTGTGTGCTCCCCGGGAGGCAGAAGAGAAGATAAATCTGGCTATGAGTGAATTTAAAACTCAGGCTCAAATCATAGCCGGGCTTCTGGAGCAGAGAAAAGAAAGGAATATGGAGAAAGGAATGATAGAGGTTTACCTCTCTTTTGATCCTCGCCCCCGTTGTGAGTATGATAAATATGTAAGGAGAATCCAGGAAATAGAATCTAAGGAGGAGAAATGATGAAAAAAATTGCTCTTTTAGGAGCAGGTTTTATTGCTGGGGTGCATATGGAAGGGTGGAAAAGGGTAGAAGGAGCAGAAGTCTGTGCTTTTTTTGAGACAAATTTAGAGAAAGCTTCCGCTTTTCAAGATAAATATCAGATTCCCCACTATAATTCTTTTTCCCGCCTTTTAGAGGAAGAAAAAGTAGACATAGTGGATATCTGCCTGCCCACTTTTTTGCATCGAGAATATACAGAGATGGCTGCTTCTCACGAGAAGCATGTTTTTTGTGAGAAGCCCATAGCTTTGACTGTGGAAGATGCTGAGGCTATGAAGAGAATTTGTGAGAGAAGTGGAGTAGGGCTTATGGTAGGGCAAGTTCTTCGTTTTTGGGGAGAATATGTAAAAGCCCGGGAGTTAGTAGAAGAAGGAGCGGTGGGTAAAGTTTTATCGGTGGATGCCTTTCGTCTTTCTCTTCCTCCCACCTGGTCAGTGGATAGCTGGATACTGAAACCGGAGTTGAGCGGAGGAGCAGCTGTGGATTTGCATATTCACGATTTAGATTATGTAAACTGGCTGTTAGGAGAACCTCAAGTTGTTTTTGCTCAGGGAGTGCGCTCTCCTCAGAATTCCTGGGACCACATGGTTACTGTGGTGAACTATGGTGGAGTGATAGCTCACATTGAAGGAGGATGGATGATGAGGGGCGATTTTCCTTTCACCTGCGGCTTCCGTATCCTGGGTGATGAGGGAGTTTTAGAGTGGTCTTCCCGCGCCGGGGTGAATATTGAAGAAAGAGAGAAAACCAGTCCCCTGGTGCTCTATCGAAACGGGGAAGCAAAAAAAGAAATGGAAGTGAGGGAAGAAGACCCCTATTATCTGGAGCTGGAGTATTTTCTGGATTGCATAGAGAATAATAAGCCTGTGGAGAGGGGGACTCCGGAGCAGGCTATTCTGGCTTTGCGATTGGCCTTAGCTGCTCGACAATCAGCAGAAGAGGGAGAGAAGGTGAAGCTTGGAGAGTAATGAGGAAAATACTTTTAGTAGAAAAAAGCGCTTTATGGCGAGAGAAAATAGGCAACTGGTTGCGAGAAGAGGGCTATTATCTTATTTCCGTTAGAGATCGAGACCTGGCTATCAACTGCCTGGAGAAGGAAGAAATAGATATAGTATTGGTAGAGGAAAAAGTTTTGCGGGAAAATAGTTTTTCTCTGCTCTCTTTTATCCGTCAATCTTTCCCCGATATGATAATAATTGCTTTAGGAGAGAGCAATGATTCTTTCCCTCTCCAGGAGCTGTTTTCTAAAGGCGTGTATGATTATATTTCTGTTTCTTCTGCTCCTTCTCGTATTCTCTCGGTAATAAAAAGAGCGGAGGAGAAAGTTTCCCTTTTAGAAGAAAACAAAGATTTAAAGAAAAGAGTGATTAGCCGCCCTTCTTTTGCTGGTATCATCGGGGTATCAGAGAAAATGCAGCGAGTTTTCAGTTTAATTCTTCAGGTATCCCAGGTGCAAAGGCCCATTCTTCTCGTGGGAGAACAAGGAACAGGTAAAGAGCTGGCAGCTCGGGCTATTCACCAGTATGCTTTTTCAGAGGAAAAGCCTTTTCTCAAAGTTCTCTGTGTTGCTCTGCCTCTGGAAATTTTACCTCAGGAGAAACCAAAAGAAGGAACCATTTACTTTGAAGATGTGCATCTTTTACCTTACAAGCAACAAGCTGAAATGTTAGCATTTTTGGAAGAATATCGGTTCAGTAAAAAGTCATCAGATCTTCGAATAATTGCTTCTTCTGAAGTTCCTCTGGAGGGGAAAGTGGCTGAAGGGTCTTTTCGCAATGACCTCTATTATTTCCTCAACGCCGTTAAAATCGAGATTCCTCCCCTTAGAGAAAGAAAAGAAGACATTCCCTTTTTGGTGGATCGTTTTTTGCAAGAAATTGAAGAGGAGACGGGAAGAGAAGGAATCAGGGTGGATAAGGAAGCTCTCCGTTTTCTCATAGAATACGATTGGCCGGGAAATGTCGTTGAGTTGCGCAATACTCTGGAGGGTATGGTTATTCTTTCTTCTGGGGATTTGCTTACTTCTGAGGACATACCCGATTATATTAAAAAGAGACAACGAGAAGAGTTGTTAGGAGTAAAAGTGGGGATGAGCATGGAAGAGGTAGAAAAAATCCTCATTCAAGAAACTTTGAAGTTTACTCGTTTCAATAAAACCAGAGCTGCCAATATTTTAGGGATAAGCTTGCGCACTCTTTATCGCAAAATAGAACAATATGATTTAGCTCTGGAGCGTAACTAAATACTTTGACATTTTGTCAAGGTATTTTTTTATTTTTGTCAAAAATTCAAATACTATAACAATTCTTTTGTCATTTTGGCAGAAAATTTACCTTGATTTACCTTGCCATACTCTTGCAAAAATTGTTTTGGGGATGTAAAATAGACGATGGCTAATTTGATGAAAGGGGTGATAGTGAATGAAGATCAAACCATTAGCAGACCGTTTGTTGGTTAAAAGAATGGAAGAAGAAGAAGTAAAAAAAGGAGGCATTATAATTCCTGATACGGCAAAAGAGGCGCCTCAGCAGGGAAAAGTGATAGCAGTAGGTACAGGCAGGATGGGCGAAGATGGAAAGCGCATTCCCCTGGAAGTGAAAGAGGGCGATAGAGTTCTCTTTGGTAAATATGCCGGTACAGAGGTGGAAATCGAAGACGAAGAATACCTCATAATGCGCGAGGATGACGTTTTGGGTATAATCGAAGGTTAAAAGAAGGGAGGTATGATTGATGGCCAAACAAATTCTATTTGAAGAAGAAGCACGACAGAAAGTTTTAGGGGGAGTGAAAACCCTGGCTGATGCCGTGAAAGTTACCCTGGGACCCCGGGGAAGAAACGTAATTATAGAGAGAAAATTCGGCTCTCCTGTTATCACCAAAGACGGGGTTATGGTGGCTAGAGAAATCGACCTGGAAGACCCCAACGAAAACGTGGGAGCTCAACTGGTTAAAGAAGTTGCTTCTAAAACCAGCGATATAGCTGGTGATGGGACTACCACTGCTACAGTTTTAGCTGAATACATATATCGAGATGGGTTGCGGGCAGTGGTGGCTGGTTCTAACCCTACGCTTCTTAAACGAGGCATTGATAAGGCAGTAGAAGCGGTAATCGGAAAGCTAAAGGAAATAAGCAAGGAAGTAAGTGGTAAAAAAGAAGTCGCTCAAGTAGCAACTATTGCTGCTAACAACGATGAATCTATTGGAAACATCATTGCTGATGCTATGGACAAAGTGGGTAAAGACGGAGTCATTACCGTTGAAGAGGCGACAGGATTAGAGACTACATTAGAGGTGGTGGAAGGACTGCAGTTTGATCGGGGCTACCTTTCTCCTTATTTTGTAACTGACCCCGAAAGAATGGAAGCGGTTCTTGAGGATGCCTATATTTTAATCTATGAAGAGAAGATATCAGCGGTGAAAGACTTGCTCCCGGTTTTAGAAAAAGTGGTGCAGAGAGGGAAGCCTCTGTTGATTATTGCTGAAGAGGTGGAAGGAGAAGCTCTGGCTACTTTGGTGGTCAATAAGCTAAAGGGTGTTATTAACTGCGTGGCAGTGAAAGCTCCTGGCTTTGGTGACCGACGAAAAGAAATGCTTCAGGATATAGCTGTAGTTACTGGGGGAACTTTCATTTCCAGCGAGTTAGGAATAAAATTAGAAAATATAACTCTTGAAGACCTGGGTCAGGCAAGAAAAATAGTAGTAGATAAAGAGAATACCACTATCGTAGAAGGAGCCGGTAAAAAAGAAGATATTATGGCTCGTATGAACCAGATTAAGAAGCAGATTGAAGAGACCACTTCTGATTATGACCGGGAAAAACTGCAGGAGCGATTAGCTAAAATTTCTGGTGGTGTCGCGGTGATTCGGGTAGGTGCAGCTACCGAAACAGAGATGAAGGAAAAGAAAGCCCGGGTGGAAGATGCCCTGAATGCCACGAGAGCGGCAGTAGAAGAAGGAATAGTCCCGGGAGGCGGAGTGGCTCTGATTCGCTGCGAGTCCGCCATTGATGGGCTGAACTTAGATGGCGATGAGAAAATAGGTGCTCTGGTAGTAAAGAGGGCCCTGAGTGAACCGGCGAAGATGATTGCTCAGAACGCTGGTGAAGAAGGCTCGGTAATAGTAGAAAAAATTAAGGCTGCTGATAATGTTAACCTTGGCTATAATGCTCTCACCGGACAGTTTGTGGATATGATAGAAGATGGAGTAATTGACCCGGCAAAAGTAGTACGAGTTGCTCTGCAGAACGCATCCAGTGTAGCTGGAGTAATGCTTACTACAGAGTTAATAGTTACTGAAATTCCAGAAAAGGAGCCTGCTCCAGTTCCACCAATGCCTGAGTATTGATAGGTGAGGTATAATAATAAAAGTGGACGAAGAAAAACCACCCGGTAAAGGATATCCTTTACCGG
>DGDO01000051.1:12276-12454 GCA_002385475.1 Candidatus Sordicultor fermentans
AGGATATCCTTTACCGGGTGGTTTACCATATGGAGGTGAAAGCGATGCCGATTTATGAATACCAATGCACTCAGTGCGGTAAAACTTTTGAGGAACTTCAATCTTTTAGTGACAAGCCAATATCTCAGTGCCCTTTCTGCAAGGGTAGAGTAAAAAGACTGATAGGGAGAAACGTGGG
>DGDO01000051.1:12633-20648 GCA_002385475.1 Candidatus Sordicultor fermentans
AGCGATGACTGTTCTACCTGTAATAATGGGGGAAGTGGCTTGTAATAAAAGAGATGGACACCTGGGGATATCTTTTAATTGCTGGATTATTAGTTCTTTTTGCCTTCTTGTGGGGGGCAAGAAGAAAGGGTTCCTCGGTTTCAGTATCTGAATTCTGGCAAGAAAAGGAGAAAGAATTCGGAGAAAATAAAATTCTTTCTGGATTTTCTCGCTATTTAGGAGGTCATCCTCGTTTTGAGGCAGTGAGCGATGGCCTCCTTTTTTTAATGTCTAAGAGTTTGTGGTTTGAAAACTTTGAAAAGGGTCCTAACATTTTTGGCATTACTCCTCCTTTTGAAAAAGTAATTTTTCGTATCCTTCTCTCGCAAATAGAAGAAGTGGAATCTCTTCCAGAAAAAGAGTTGTTAAAAAGGGGTTTTGAAAGCCAATTGTGGAGATATCGTCGCCTGTCTCCTCGCCCTTTTTATCTTGCTGTTAAGTATAAAGATGAGTGGGAAAGAGAGAGAACTCTCTACTTTGATAGTATGGTCGATGCGGATACCTGGAAACAGGAGCTGGAAAGGGCTAAAAGCAATTATATTCCGGAAGAAGAAATAAAAGAAAGTGGAGTTTGCCCCCAGTGTGGGAAAAAGATAGATCCTGATTTTAAACTTTGCCCTTATTGTGGGTGCAGGCTTTCTTAAGGAGGCAAGATGTCTTTTCAAGCAGGACACTATCAGGATTTTTCCAAGGCTACAGGGTGCACGGTTTTTTTATTTGAACAGCCTAACCGAGCAGTGGCTGCGGTGCGAGGGGGAGCTCCGGGAGGTCGAGAAACTGCTACTCTTTTTCCCGGAAACCTGGTAGAGGGAGTAGATGCCATATTCTTTAGCGGAGGTAGCGCTTTAGGTCTTTCCTGTGGAGAAGGAGTGGTGGATTTCTTGCGGGAAAGAAAAAAAGGATTTAAGACTCCGGGGGGAACAGTTCCCATTGTAGCTGGAGCGGTGATTTATGATTTAGAAGTGGGAGAACCAGCTTTCCCCGATAGAGAATGGGGATACAATGCTGCGTTGTCTTCAGAAAAAGTGGTAAAAGAGGGAACTATCGGGGCAGGAACGGGAGCTACCGTGGGTAAACTTATGGGAATGGAAGGAGCAGCAAAGGGAGGGTTTGGAAAAGGAAGGGCAAAAGTAGAAGGGGAGGAAATATCTGCATTTGTGGTTACTAATTCCTGGGGAAATATCTATCACCCCCGAACTGGAGAGTTGGTGGCAGGGGTTAAAATGAAAGGAAGAGGGACAACGTTTTCTCCTTTCAATACCACTTTGACTCTGGTGGTTTTTGATTTTTTCCTCTCCCGAGAAGAGCTATTCTCTCTTGTGGGCGTAGTTCACTCTGCTCTAGCATCTTGCATTCGCCCTTTTGCCACTCTCTATGATGGCGATACCATTTTTTTGGTATCTACGGGGAAAAAGAAAGTGAGTAATTACCTATCTTTAATTTCGGGGATTTATGAAAGTGTCACAGAAGGAGTTTTGAATTCGGTTACCAAAGCCACAGGGCTGGCTGGAATTCTCGCTAAAAATGATATAATAGTTTAGTTTTACCGCTGACCACAGGCAGCGAGTTGGTTGATTGGTTAGTTAGTGTTTTTTCTCGTCTGGTATCTGAAAAGAACTGGAACGGAGGTGTTTTTTTTGGAGAAAAGAACTAAGAAGTTCGTGTTGGCTGGTGTTTTGGGGGCAGTGTCAGTGATTTTGAGCCTTACTCCTTTGGGGCTTATTCCCGTTCCCAATCTTGCTTCTTACGCTACTACCATGCACATACCTGCTATAATAGGGGGTATTATAGGTGGCCCGGAGGTGGGGGCTTTAGTGGGATTGATTTTAGCATTTTCCACTCTCCACCTGTTTGCCGGTAATGTTTTGGCTTGTGTCTTGCCCCGTCTTTTGATTGGAGTGGTAGCTTATTACATCTGGAAGTGGTCGGGGAAAAAAGACTGGGGAGTGGTTCTGGGAAGCCTGGGGGGAACTTTTATCAACACCATAGGGGTGCTGGGCTTAATGGTGGTGACAGGTTTCTTTACCTGGGCGCAGGTTTTGCCTGTTTTTGTCCTTAATGGGAGTTTGGAATTAGTCGTTTCTGGTATTATAGTGCTACCTTTAGTACGTATTTTGAGGCGGGTGGTGAAGTTTTGAGTAGAATTTTAGTAATTGATGTGGGAAATACCCATACCACCTGGGGAGTGTATGAGGATAAAGCGCTTCTTTCTAACTGGCGAGTATCCACCTCCCCCTACCGTACTTCTGATGAATGGAGCTTTTTGCTTCAAAACCTCCTGGAAGGGGAAGGAATTAAAAGGGCTACTTTAGACAGTGTGGTTGTTTCCTGTGTGGTTCCACCAGTTTTGGGTGCTCTTGAGTATCTTTTCCGGGAAAAGTGGCTCCTTCCTTATCTTTTTGTAGGACCGGGAGTTAAAACTGGCCTTTCTCTTCGGGTAGAGGCTAAAGAAGTGGGAGCAGACCGGGTAGTCAATGCTTTAGCTGCTTCTTCTCTCTATGGAGGAGATTTAATTATCGTGGACTTCGGCACTGCCACCACTTTTTGTGCGGTAACCAAAAACAGGGAGTATCTGGGGGGCGTGATTGCTCCGGGAATAAGCATATCGGCTGAAGCACTTTACGAGAAGACCGCCAAACTCCCCCGGGTGGATATTGAAGTTCCTTCCCACATTGTAGGTAAAAATACAGTGGAAGCTATGCGTACCGGGATTTTTTTTGGTCATATTGGCTTATGCCGGGAGATTGTGAAGAGGATGAAAGAAGAATTTTCCCTGGAGGCAAAGGTAATAGGCACAGGGGGGTGGAGTGTTTTTTTGCACCGTTACTGTGATTTCATTGATGTTTTTAACCCGGTTTTAACTCTGGAAGGTTTGAGGATTATCTATGAGCTCAACCAAGAATGAAGAACAAGAATTAGCCATTGTAGGGGGACAGTCTAAAATTAGAGGTAGTTTTCAAGGAGGGAATTTTTTGATTGTGGAGGGGGAATTTGCTGGTTCAATCCAGTGCCAAGAGCTGGTAATAACGAGAAGAGGGAAGATAGAAGCTTGGGTGGAAGTGGAGAATATGGAAGTGTGGGGAGAGGTCAATGGTTTTTCCCGGGTGAAGAAAGTAATCTGTCGCAAAACCTCTCGCATAGGGGGTTGCATTATGGGAGGAGGTATCGCTTTAGAGCCAGGGGTCGTAATTGAAGGAGCATTGGCTTTTGAAAAAGCGGAGGATGTAGAGAATGAAGGAAAAGAGAGTAGTTAGTGCGAGCCTGGGTTCCTCGAAAAGAAATCATCGTGCAGAAGTAGAGCTTTTGGGTTGTAGAGTCTTTATAGAGAGAATAGGAGTAGATGGAGATAAAAAAAGGTTTGTAGAGCTATTGCAAAGTTTGGATGGCAAAGTGGATGCTATTGGTTTAGGGGGAGCAGACCTCTATCTGCGGGCAGGACAGTATCACTATGAGGTAAAAGATGTAGCGCGATTGGTCTCTGTGCTCCGGGAAACGCCCATTGTGGACGGAGGAGAGTTAAAAGATACCTGGGAGAGAGAAGTCCCTCGCTATTTGCGAGAAAGTGAGGGAATAGAATTTAAAGGGAAAACCGCTTTAATAATGAGCGGAATGGACCGTTACGGATTGGCCGAAGGTCTTCATCAGGAAGGATGTAATCTTCTCATTGGAGATCTACCTTTTGCGGTGGGCGTTCCTGTGGCTCTGCGGAAGTTAGGGACTCTCCGTTTTTTGTCGGTATTGATGATGCCTGTTTTGCGCCGTCTTCCCATTGATGTTCTTTATCCTACGGGGGAAAAGCAGGAGGAGCATCAGCCTCGTTTTAGTGGTTACTTTGAAAAAGCAGACATAATTGGAGGAGATTTTCTTTATATCTGGCGTTTTATGCCTGATCGTTTACCGGGTAAAATGATAATCACCAATACTGTTACCTCGCAAGATATATCGGAGATGAAAGAAAAAGGAGTAAAGGTTCTGGTTACCACTACCCCGGAGATGAACAATCGTTCTTTTGGTACTAATGTTTTACAGGCTATTTTTGTGGCTGTTCTGGAAAAGAAGCCCGAAGATATAAAACCGGAAGAATATTTAGAGTTGATGAAAGAGTTGAATATTAAGCCCCGAGTGATAAAATTATGACCTGTCTTTATAAAAAGGATAAAAAGATATACAATATTGAAGCTATGGAAGGAAAAGTTTTGACTATAAGAAAAGCGCAGCTGGAAGACCTTCAGCAAATCACCGAGATTTATAACGAAGCGGTATTGAAAACCATCTCCACTTTTCATCTCTACCCTCGTTCCTGGGAAGAGCAAGTAGGGTGGTTTAAAAGCCATGGAGATAAGCATCCACTTTTAGTAGCAGAAGAAAATGGTTTTGTGATAGCCTGGGCGTGTTTGAGCCCCTATTCTGATAGAGAGGGTTATCAGCATACGGTTACGGACTCTATATATGTAAGGGAGGAATTTCGTCGTCAGCATATTGGCTATGAGCTTTTGAGTTTTCTTGCAGAGGAGGCTCAAAAGCTGGGTTATCATTCGGTTGTAGCTTTTATTGCCCGGGAAAATTTAGCCAGTATCAGGCTTCATGAGAAAGTGGGTTTTTTGTACCGGGGAGAATTGAAAGAAGTAGGTTTCAAATTCGGTAAATGGGTAGATGTGTGTCTCTATCAGAAAATGCTGGAGGGGGGAGAGGGAAGATAAAAAGCAGGGAGATTTTAGAGAAAAAATTCCCTAAAAAAGAAGTAAAAACTCGCCCGGGGAGAAAGGGGCAAGAGGTTTATTATCTGGAAACAGCTTCGGTGATTCGAAGATTGAATGAGGCCTGGGAAGGTGATTGGTCTTTTGAAGTAAAAGACAAAGGTATAGACCGGGAAGCCGGTTGTGTGTGGGTTCTGGGAAGATTGACCTGCGGGGGAGTGGTAAAGGAGCAGTTTGGCTCTAAAATTATCTCTCTGAGCTCTGATGGGGCTATGGTTGACTTAGGCAGCGACCTGAAGGCAGCAACAAGTGATGCGCTGAAAAAATGTGCTACCCTTCTGGGAGTGGGGATTTACCTTTACGAGGAGGAAGACGAAGCTCTTTCTCGCCGGGCTTCGCAAAAACAGAAGGATTTTTTGCGTGATCTTTTAAAAGAAAAGGGCAAAGCAGTTGATGAAGAGATGCTCAAGACCATCTCTTCTGAGGAAGCTTCTCGTTTGATTGATGAGTGCTTAAAGAAGGAAGAGAGTAAAAAATAACTGAATAAGGAGAAGGAGGGTTGGCTGTGAACTTTTGGGGAAAGTTTTTCACTTTCATTGTAGGAATAATTCTGATAGGTATGGCTCTGGGGATGATAGCTATAACCTTCAATCTGGTGCCTCTTCTTACCCTTCAGGAATGGGTGGTTGCCACTTATTTGTTTTTTAGCCAGAATATTTTCTCCCAGGCTTTAGGAGTTATATGTACTGTTATTCTCGTTCTGGTGGCCCTTTTAATTTTTCGGCTGTTAATACCTAAACGGGAGAAATCCCTTATATATCACACCGAGCAAGGGGATATAAGAGTTTCTTTTGATTCGTTGCAGTCTCTGGCTCAAGAAGCTCTGCGGGGTTTTGATGAGATTTTGCAATCCCGAGCAGAAGTAGAAAAAGTGGGGAATGAAGCCCGTTTGATTCTCCATCTTATAGTAAAACCCGAAGCCTCCATTCCTGAGCTTTCGCCTATCATTCAAAATAGAGTAAAAGAAAAAATTGAGCGCCAGACCGGTGTAATTGTTAAAGAAGTTAAGCTGACTATCGACTTAAAATCAGAGGATAAAGAGGAGAAAGAAGAGGAAGAGACGGTTTAACATTTTTAAAAAACCGAAACCCCGGAGATAGAGGAGAAAGATGGTAGCTCCCAGAGTGAAAAGAGTAATTATTTCTTTTTCCTCGATTATTCTCCAGGAAAACGTTCCATTCCTCTCCGGATAAGGTGACAATTGAGGGAAAAAACGGGGCACTTCCCGGGCATAAGTTTTATAGCTTTCTCCAAATTTGTTTTCTAAAAAGCTTTCCTCAGCCCGGATAATTGGAAAATATAAAAGGTAAAAAGCGAGCCAGAACAAAATTATTGACCACCATAAACCAGAGATGATGGCTATGCCAGTTCCAATTATACCGTTAGCCAAATAGAGCGGGTTACGCAGATAAGCATATGGTCCTGCGGTGGTCAGCCTTTCTGCTTCCTGCATGGGGCCGCGGTAGTTTTTGATATAACCCACTCCCCAGATTCTCAGTCCTTCTCCTAAGCACGTTAGAGCTATCCCCCAGCTAAATAAGGGATAATGAGGGTGAGCAAGAAGAAAAATCATCAATCCCAGCACCCCCCAGATGATACCCCGGCGGGGGAAAAGTTTAGCGCCCCATCTTTCTAAGCTGATTGCAATACTCGCCATAGTTCGTCCTGAGGACACTCCTTTATTTCTTCTTTTTCCCCGTTCTGACGGATTAAAACCTTGATCGGGTCTTTTACTACTCTTCCTATTACTTCTGCCGGTACAATTTCCCGAAGAGCTTGAAGAAGTGGTAAGGGTTGAGGGGTGAAGATTATAAGAGTTCCGCTTGAAATCAACTTCAGGGGGTCTAAATCCAGGAGTTGAGCTAAAACTCTCGTTTCAGGATAAACCGGGATTTTCCCCTCTTCTATTTCAAAGCCTAAACCTCTGCTCATGCAAGCTTCCCAGATGGCTCCTAAAACCCCTCCTTCTGTGGCGTCATGAAGAGCGTGAGGATGAAAAGGAAGAGCAATTTTCCCTTCCTGGAAAACGCTCATCATTTTCCAGAACTCTTTTCCTTTGTTTATTGTTTCCTCATCCAGGAGATTTTGCCATTCTTTTTCTTTCTCAGAAAATAAGATAGCTGTGCCTTCAATTCCTGCTCCTTTGGTCATCACGATATAGTCACCAGCTTCTATTTTACTCACATCGGGAAGGTAGCCATCTTTTATCCACCCGAGACCCGTACAGTGAATGATAGACCTGTTTACTGCTTCCGATATCTCGGTATGTCCTCCTATAATACTAACTCCCAATTCTTTTCCTGCTTCATCTATTTCTCTCATTATTGTTTCTATTTCATTTTCTGTGATTCCGGGAGGGAAAATAAGGGTGACGAGAAGAGCCACGGGCTCAGCTCCAGAACAAATCAAATCATTCACTACCACTTGAGTAGCTAAAAGTCCCAGATGAAATGAAGAACCAGTTATAGGGTCGCAGGTGAGAGATATTAACTCTCTTCCTAATTGCACCACTCCACAGTCTCTTCCCAGTTGTGCTCCCCAGATTACTTCTTCTCTATTTTTTCCTTGAAAAGGGAAAACCAATCTCTCCAGAGCCGATGGAGAGATTTTACCCACTTTTTCTATCACCATCGTTTCTTCCTTTCTCTATTAATAATTTGCCTTTCATCCAGGCTCCCTGGTCTACAAATAGTATCTCAGTTTTTATCTCTCCCTCTACTTTTCCAGAAGAAGAAAGATAAAAAAAGGAAGAATTAACGATACCTCGCAAAAATCCTTCCACGTAGACGCACTGGGCTTCTACCTCAACTGTTGCCCGGGCATGCTCTGCTATAATGATAACCGGGCACTTTACCTTACCTTTTAAAGTCCCTTCCACCCGCACGAGGCCAGGCGTTTCTATATTTCCCTCCAGAGTCACCAGTGGAGGAAGGAAAACCTCTACCGGGCATTCCCGCAAAAAACGGCTCAAAAAATCATGACGGGACTTTAAAGATAAAGACTTACTCCACTTATCTAAGAATTCTAACCCGCGCATTTGTCAGTATTATATCAGAAGAATATCAGAAGAGAACCATGGGGGAGTAAGTCCAAAAGAGAAAAACAAAAAAGAAAACAATTTCTCTTCTTTCCCTCTCTGGGGGAGAGGGTGAGGGTGAATCGACTATGAGGGCGCTGACCCCTTATAAACCCCGGAAAAGACAAAGGAAAAAGATAAAA
>DGDO01000123.1:0-9405 GCA_002385475.1 Candidatus Sordicultor fermentans
GGTCGGCCGTTCAAATCGGCTCGCCCCGACCAGAATCTACAAGGCTTCCAGTGATTTTAGTTTTAGGCAAGAGGTCACTTTTGCAGCAGTTGAGGAAAAGTTATTCCTCCGGGACAAACGTCCCTTTTATCGTATGAGGAACCCTTCCTGAAGTATCTTGTTTAGCTTTTCTGTTACCTCACGCCTCGTTTCTCCATAGACATATTTCCTGACAGTTTTTCCACTGGTGTAGCCAATTCCTAATTTTAATTGACCACATCACCTGCCGTCTTTCCTTTTATAAATTGAGCCTTCCCTATTTCCTCGACGTTTCATTCTTCAAACAAGTCTTCCCACCCAAAATCGGAAAGATATGGAGTAATGGCCTCTTTTAACCCCTCAAGATTAAAAACAGCAGTTTGTTCAGTTTTATTGTAAGGTGTTACGCCGACTACTAATTTCTTTGCATTAGTAGCTTTTTTAATAAAATTTCTTATTCCTAATTCTGTTGGGCAAAATAAAGCAGTTTTATCCGCAGATGGATACCATTCTTCTTTCCAAATTTCTCCGTTATCAAATTTATATCTAATATTAGTATTGTTCCCTAAATATTTATTCCAAACTATAAATAAATCTGGTTCTTCCATAAATCTAATATACAAAGCTTTTCTATCGCTAAACAATTTACTTTCTTTGTAGTCTTCACTATAAACACATAAATAAATTTCTTTCTCATCAGTTAGAGGGTTAATTTCAACCGAAACTGTCCAATTATCTACTATTTCTTTCGTTTCTTGCTCCTGAGCAAACACTGTGGAACAAAGAAAAACAAATAACAAAGGTAATAATATTTTTATGTCCCTTTTCATATCTATCCCTCCTATTCCTCAATTTCTATTTCCCAAGCACCTATAGCAAGAATGTGAAGGTAGAATGTGCCTTTTCTATAAACATAGCTTTCTCCTGTTCCTTTATCCATAGTATCCATAATTTCTTCTATAGGTTTACCGGTTTCAGGGTTGCAAAGCCAAACCGAAAGGCGGTCTCCTTTATTGTTCCATTTGAGCTTCCAAGGAGTAGAGGAAATAGTAAATGGTTCAGTATTCATTTCACCATTTCCAGACCAGTGCTTACCCGACTCTACTACAGGCGTCTCCACAAGTTTAGTTTTACCCTTGCCAATATGATCATCATATAGGGCAAAAATTGCTTTTTTAAATTCATCTATATTACCACTTTCATAAGCAGACTTGATTTTTGCCAAATCATCATCAATAGATGCAAAAGCAATGGTGGTGATAAATAACACAAAAACTATAGTTAAACACAAAATAGCTGAGCGCTTCATAAAAATACCTCCTCAATCAAGTTATTAGTTAACTATACAAATACCACTCTCCCCTATTTTTTATTAATGTCATGGTTCCTAAACCTGTATCGTCGGTAACACACCCTCCTTGATAATCTACAATACATACTTCTGTATGAATATTCACTATTGTTGTTGCCTCATTACCTTCTATATTTACTGAATACACGGTGGTGTTTACCCAAATTGTATAAAGCGAAGAATAAGGAGCAAGCATAGCCTCAACTTGTTCTGTTGCTGAATATGCTGGTGACCCAGGATAACAACAACTTTTTGCTAATTCCCAATTTTTGGCAGATATTGCTGCACTCCATTGTCCTATTTTGTTTCTTATTTGAGTTTCGTCTGATACAGGTGTTGTTACACCACCACAGCCAGCCAAAAAGATTACTAAAAGAGCTAAAATAAGTAAAAGTTTTTCGATGTTACCATACACCATATACACCTCCTATTTTATTAGACTATATTCTAAATACTCTTCTTTCAGCCTCTCACTCATTAAGCACCAAGCGAAATAATCTGCTTCCCTTTCCTCTCGGTTGAACATAGTATGCCAATCAGCAAAAACAGGTTTAAAACGATTATCATCGTGCAGAATATAGTGGCCTATTTCGTGTAAGATACTTTTTACCCTCAATACTTCAGGAAGTTCTTTATTTATCCCTACAATTACTTTGTCATTATCCTGGAGCAAAAGTCCCTTAAGAGAACAGAAATTTAAGTAATAAATAGTAATACCAAATTCACCAGCAAGAAGCATTGCTTCGTTTTCATTTCGCACCTTACTGAATTGGTTGGCTTTAGCCTCAACCAAAGAACTTAGATATGAACCAAGATAAAGTGGGAATTGAAGCAATTTATTTTTTTCCCTCCTTTCCCTCCTTCTCTTTCTCAATTATGAAACGCATAAATTTTATTACGTCTCGCATAGCGTCTTCGTCCAATTGACTAGCGGCGTCAACAAATTGGTCAAAAAGAACACGGTCAAAAAAGATTTAGCCAATTCTCGTAGTTCTGCTTCCAGTTCGTCTCTTTCAGTGGGTTCATTAGAAGAACTAATGTCAATAGATATGCCCTTCATAGCTAAAAGTTCGCTCTCTGGAGTATTGAACAATTTAGTGAGTTTCTTGATATGTTTAATGCTAGGGTTGCTATCTCCCTTAGGGTATCTATATACAGCAACTTCAATACCCAAGAGCTTCAGCAAGTCTTCCCTTAACTTTTTGCCTTAATCCCATTCGTTGAGTTTCATAACCCAATTATAAACTAAAACAAAATATTTTCCAAAAAGTGCTAGGGATTTTAGAAAAGAAGTATTTTAAATAAAGAGAAAGGGAGACGGAGGATAAAGTGAGAGAGTTAGAAAAAGAGGTAAAGAAAAATTTTATTTCCCAAGGTCTTGTAAGGCTCAGGAGTACCGTAGAAATTTTGTAGCAATCCAATTAAAATTGATAAAATTACAAAACGGAGAACCCAGGTTTAAGCGCTTTAGAAGCGCTTAGAGGTATAGCAAAACACCCATGCTTAAGTCTTGCAATCGGGGTCTTAGGTTTTTAAGTCCTCCTTCGTCGACCAGAATTTTACAGTTTTCGATATAGATTAAAACCCTCGGCTAAGTCGTCAGGATCGACTATGAAATCGAGGATAGCCGGCTTACCCGATTCGTTTGCTTTTAGTGCTCGCTCCAGTGCACCACGGATATCTTCTGGCTTTTCTATGCGTTCACCATAACAGCTATAGGCATGAGCCATCTGGACGAAATCTGGCTGAACAGTGAAGTCTGTTGCAATATAGCGGCCACCCAGCTCTTTTTGCCCTACCTTGGGCCACCCCAGGCTAAAATTGTTCAATATCACCCAGGTAACCGGTGCATCATATTGAACTGCTGTGGGAACATCCTGATTATACATTTGAAATGCACCATCGCCGGTGACACATACTACCTTTTTATCGGGGTGGGCAAGTTTTACTCCTACAGCACCCATAACACCTGCGCCCATACAGGTTTGCTCTCCAGGGGCAATGTCTCCATCTCGATCTAACACCCGATAATAAGGGCTGTAGTATGACCAGAGGTCCTGACTCCCGTTTTCATGAACCATAATCGTGTTGCGTCCGAAGACCTGGTTGATTTCATAAACCACCCGTTTGCTCTTTATGGGTATATCGTTACACTTTCTGCATTCCTCTTCTACCTGGGCCTCATAAGCCCTTTTTTCCTCAGAATATTTTTCCCGGCGCTCTTCCCATTTTGGAGTGGCAAGGTCTCTTATACCTTCTAAGATTGAAGCCAACACTATTTTGGCATCTCCCCATATGGGGACATCAGGAAGCCAATTACGACCAATCTCAAAGGACTCGATATCAATTTGGATGAACTTTGCTCCTTCAGGAAAAAGCTTCCAGGCACCAGTCTGGAACTCTTCATTGCGAGAACCCACGGTGATCAGCAAATCTGCTTCAGCAAATGTCTTAATCCCCAGACTGTTTCTGTATATCCCGACTCCTCCAAAGTGAAGAGGATGGTCTTCTTCTATACTGCCTCGTCCTGAAGGAGTAGTCATTATAGGCATGCCCAGTAAATCTGCTAATTCCTTCAGCTCATCGTGAGCTCGAGACCTTCGTGCGCCTCCACCGGCAACAATTACTGGTCGTTCGCTGCGGGAAATAAGTTCGATGGCTTTTTTAATCTGGTTGTAATCTCCCGCTGTTTTTAGATGCCGCACGGCAGGTATATAATCGGGGATATCAGCTTGATTTCTGCCAACTTCGGGAGGTATTTCTATGTATACAGGGCCAGGCTGTCCATTTGTCGCCAGGAAAAAAGCTCTGCGAATAGTCCAGGGGATTTTTTCAGCATAAGGAACTCGAACAGCCCACTTGGTAATAGGGGACATAATGCTTATCTGGTCGGTCTCTTGGAAGGCACCCTTGCCGTATATATGTCCATCTACACCCGCTCCAAGCAGTATAACCGGGGCACATGCTGCTAAAGATTCCAGCATAGCAGGTGTTATATTTGCAATGCCCGGTCCTTGACTGGCATAACAAACGGCCGGCTCACCAGTCGAGAGAGCATGAGCCATAGCCATAAATCCTCCTGCTGCTTCGTGTCGTACCTGAATCGCCTTGATGGAAGGCTCGTCATAAAGAGCATCGTACAAATCCTTGGGACTGCTCGGAAGTCCATAAACGAACTGAATACCTTCTAAACACAAAGCTTTTACTACTGCCTGCCATCCAGTTAACAACGCCATTTTCTTCCTCCTTGCAGGTTCTTTTACCTGTATTATAGCTTATATTTCTCCCAGGGGCTTTGCCAGAGCCCGGCAAAATTTGCAAATTCAAATCTGATAGCGTACAATTGAAATTGTTATGTTTTATGATGAGCCCGAAGGCAAAGTTATCAATTTGCATGATTCGAAGATTACCCGCTTTTTTAAGCGTTTAGGGTACTTGGTAATAGTAATTGTAATAGCCATTTATTTCCTGACTGGGATTTATGTTGTAGGTCCTGATGAGGTTGGTATGGTAAGAACTCTGGGGAAATTTTCTCGGCAGGTACCCCCCGGCCTTCATTATCATCTTCCTTATCCTTTTCAAACCGTAGTAAAACCCAAAGTAACCGAACTTAGGAGAATAGAAATTGGTTTTCGCACCCTGTACCCCGGTCCTCCTCCTCACCACCAGCTTTTTCCGGAAGAATCCTTAATGCTCACCGGAGATGAAAATATTGTAGACTGCCAGTATATAGTTCAATATCGAATTTCTGACCCTTATGCTTACCTGTTTCTTATTCGCGATGCAGAAAATGCGGTACGAAATGCGGCCGAAGCTGCTATGCGAGAAGTGGTGGGCAAAAAAGGTATTGATGAGGTGCTCACCGTAGGGCGATCTGACGTTCAACAGGAAGCCAGGTCTTTGACGCAAGAAATTTTAGACTCCTACCAGAGCGGAATTGATGTGGTAGCGGTTCAGCTGCAAGATGTTCAACCCCCGCAGGAAGTGGCCGCCGCTTTCAGAGATGTAGCCAGTGCCCGGGAAGATCGAGCCCGTTTTATTAATCAAGCTCAGGCCTACCGTAATCAGGTTGTTCCTCAGGCGAGAGGAGAGGCGGCTAAAATTCTGGAGGAAGCTCAGGCTTTTCAGGCTACGGTTATTAAAGAAGCTGAGGGAGAAGCTGCTCGTTTCCTCCGAGTTCTCTCGGAATACCAGCTTAACCCCGATATCTCTCGAGAGCGGATTTTCCTGGAAACCATGGAGACCGTATGGCCTCAAGTGAATAAATTTATATTCGACAGCCAGGAAAATAACGAGAGCGTTTTAAAGTTTTTACCTTTAGTGACGAGAGAGGCTGAAGATGAGTAGAAAATGGTTAACTCGGCTTACTATGGTGCTGATAATTATAGCGGTTGTAGTGATTATCCGTCCCTGGTATATCCTGGATGAAACCGAACAGGCAGTTATTCTGCAGTTAGGTAAACCAATAGCTACGATAAAAGAAAGCGGGCTCCACCTCAAGCTACCTTATCCCCTCCAGGTGGTTTACAAATTTGATAAAAGGCTGCTGGAATACGATTCTCCTCCTGAGGAGGTAATTACCGAAGACAAAAAAACTCTGCTAATTGACTACTATGCTCGCTGGAAGATAGTGGATCCCTTGCTTTTTTTGCAAACAGTGGTGAGCGAGGCTAGGGCGATGGTGAGAATTGATGACATTGCCTATTCTGAGCTTCGGACAGAGGTCGGCAAAGTTGAGCTGATGGATATAGTAGCCACAGAGAGAGGGCAAATTATGGAGAGGGTAACCGCTAAAACCAACCTCAAGGCTCAAGATTTTGGGGTGGAAGTGGTAGACGTCAGGATAAAACGGGCTGACCTCCCCTCCCAGAACGAAGAAGCAGTTTTTCAGCGAATGCAAACCGAAAGAGAACAGCAGGCCAAGCAGTACCGTTCAGAAGGTGAAGAAGAGGCAACTAAAGTTCAAGCTGCTGCCGATCGGGAAAAGGCCTTGATTTTAGCTGAAGCAAGAAGAGAAGCTCAAATCATCCGGGGAGAAGGGGAGGCCGAGGCTCTCAAGATTTACGCAGAAGCCTATAACCAGGACCCGGAATTTTTTGCTTTTTTAAGAACTATGGAAATGTATGAAAAATCTTTTACTGAAAAAGACACCCTCATTCTCACTCCTGAATCTGAAATATTAAATTACTTGAAAAGCCCAAGGCAGTCTGCGACGCGAGATTAAAAGCGTAAATTATTAAAAAACTAAACATAACAACGCTGGGAAATACATTTCAGCGTGCCTGCAGCGCTCTTCCTTCTGTCACCGCGAAATTAACTGTAAATTTAAGAGATAAGTTTTCTGCGGAGTTTTAAAAATATTACAAATTTGAGAAAATACTTCATTAAACATGTTTTGATAGACAGGTTGCGCTTTGGAAGTAAAGAGTTAAAATTAGTTGTTTGCGGAGGTGAAGTATGAAAAAATACAGTTTAATATTAGCGTTTTTTCTCAGTATTTTTTTTGGCTTCTCACCAATATCCCACGCTCTCCTTTCCCAATCCGTGAGTCCTGATGAATCTTGGTTAACAATTTATCAGAATATTGACCGGGCCTGGGTGGTTGAAAAAGTCACTTTGTCACTCGAGGAGGGGGAGAATCGCTTTTTCTTAACCGGAGACAATCTTCTTCGCGAAAGACTCTATTTTCATCCTCTCGATCCTTTAACTTCTTTAAAAACCGTTGCTACTACTTCTGCAAATGGATATCAGGTTGAAATTGAGGCTCAAGAAGCCGGTTCCTATTCTTTTCTCCTTTCCTTTTTTATGAGTGGATTTAATTGGAAAGGACGGTATATGGCAATATGGGATGAGAGGGACTCTCTTTTTTACCTTTATCCCTCAGTATTTCTCTCCAATCACAAAAGCATGACCTGGGAGAATGTGCATATAAGCTGGCTGCTCGGAGAGCCGGTATTTTTATTTGAGGAAACGGCAAGGGGGATTGCAGATGAAATGAAGCTGGCTGTGGAAGAAGCCCGGCCTCGAGTGATGAAAAGCGAAAAACCAGTAGCAATGGAAAGAGTGTCAGAATATCAGGTTTTTCACTTGCCCTATATGGTTGACTTTCCCGGTAATAGTCTCTTACAAGTTTTCCCCGAGATGCAAAAACTTCCCGTGAAGGAAGTCATTAGAATTGAAGAAGGGAACGAGGTCAGAGTTTTAAAAATGAAAAATCAAGGCGAGCCTCTCCCGGGGGGATGGATAACTATATTCAGAGAAAATCAATCGGTAATAGGGAGCTTCGAATTTCCGGGGGCAAGAACTCAGGAAGAGCTGGAAATACCAGTGGGAACGGTTAAGGATTTTCGGACTGAACGTGTGGAAGTGAGCTATAAACGCTTGAAGGCTGATTGGAATAAAGATAAAGATGTGGTGGGTTTCTGGTCTCAAAAGGTGATTCGTTTCAATCTTTTAAACCACGGTGAATCAAGTAAAGCTGTGGAAATAATAGAACCCCTGCCTCAGGGAGCCGAATTAACCGGAGACGAGAACTGGAAATGGGAGGACGGGAAAGCTTATCTGGAATTGACTGTTGAACCTGATAGCGAAGAGGAAATCGTTTTGCAATATGAATTTCGGGAGGATTGGCCATGAAAAAACTATTGTTGGTATTGATTATAATCCTTTTTATCTCCGGTAGTGCTCTGGCTCAGGATTTAATAGTGGAAAAAAATCCGGAAGAAATTTTTATTTTTGCAGGAGATTCTTCGTTTTATCAAAAGGAAACCTGGGTGGTTGAGCTTCAACCCGGGGAAAATATTTATTCCTGGGAAAAACCGTTTTCGGTGCAAGAGGAGGAAGTGTTTATTCAAGTTGAGGGTGGTGAATTAGTGAGTTTGATTAGTGATTCTTCTAACGAGAGCACCAAGATAATAATAGTGGCAGAAGAACAAACAAAAGGGAAAATTTATTTAATCTTTCCTCTTTTGTACCTTGACCTGAACTATTTGTATCAATATTTTTGGGAGCCGGATAAAAATGTTCCAGCTGGAACGTTATTGGTGGATATAACGAATGAAGGTCAGGAGCCGATTCCTGAAAGCCATTTTATTATTTCCGGGAAAGAATTTATTTTTGGTTTAAAGCCTTATGAAACTAAACGACTCGTTGTTGATGAATTCCAGGCTGTTCGGGCAGAGAAAATATCGCGTTATAATCCTCTCTCTTATGGGGATACCGATGTTCATTTTTTCTGGGATCTCTTTGTTTCTGGGGATATCCTTTTCCCCGCTAAAATAGAATGCTTCGAAGGGTCTACGTCAGGAGTTGTATTTTTGGGCGAAAGCTATACCCTGGGAGAATCGTCTGAGCTGGAAATAAAAGTGGGGAAAAGCAATGATATCACTATTGAAGAAAAAATAGAAAAGCAAGATAAATTAAATCAAGTTTATAACAGAGAGGGGAAAGAGGTGCTTTATGATACCCAGGAGAAAAAAGTATACAAAGTAGCCAACCGTTCCCCGGAAAGAAAGAAAATAGAAGTTTTTGTTCCTCTTCAGGAGAGTTATGAGTTAATTAGCCATTCGGTTCCTTTAAGTCGGGTTGAAAGTAACCAGATATCATTTGTTCTCGAGATTGAGCCCCAGGATGAGGTGGAGGTTGTTTTAGAAGTGGCTGGTAAAAATTTAACCTCGGGTTTTGCTTTTAGAAGCTGGTAATATTAAACAAATAATCCGCTTTCCGTGGGTGGTTCTGGTAAGATTAATGATACCCATATGAGAGAGGACAAAGAGAGGCTCTAAAGGCATGCTGCATTGTGGGTTGTTGTCTTGCATGGTATAATGAGCAGAGTTCAACATCATCGAGGCTCAATTTTATCAAAATCAAGTTAATCCTTAAAAAGAAGGTGAAATTTGTGAGGTTCCTAAAATTAGTTTTAATCCTGAGCCTTTGCCTGGTTTTGTTAACCGCCCTTGCTGGATGTTCGCCTGCAGGTGCAGACTTAGAAGGCACCCCTGAGGAAGACTCTACTACTACACCTACTACACCTACTA
>DGDO01000123.1:9505-26501 GCA_002385475.1 Candidatus Sordicultor fermentans
TACACCTACTACACCTACTACACCCCCTTCTATTGATACTACCGCATGTCTTAAAGAATGCCTGGACTTTTGTGCCGAATGGTGTCAGAGCTGCACTGTTTGCAACTGCGAAGAGGGGCCAGTAACTTTGCCCGGTGGAGAAACCTGCCTTGGCCAATGTTTTGGTTTTTGTGAGGAATGGTATGACGCCTGTCAAGAATGCGAAGAGGAAGAAACTTGCCAGCCTTGCCAGCCGCAAGAAGAACCCGAGGAAGGTTGCGCGGGCGGCCATTGTCCTCTCAATTAGTTACCTTATAAGTTATTCTAAAAGGAGAAGCTAAAATTAAAAAAGAAGAGACGGTGCGCATATTTTGCCGCCTATATTTTTAATAATCTCTCCGATGGACTTTTGCCATCTTTTTAACTTTCTGAGGCTGATTACTGATATGCTTAAAGCTATATATTGCGACTGTTTTTGAGCGAATTGCAGGAGCATTCCCTTTCGGGAGATGCGCTGAGTGTTCTTTTTCAGCGTGATTATTTTGGCTTCTTCTGTTTTTTTTAATCTTACGCCGCAGGCTGTTCGGTCCTTTTCATCACTACCAATCTTGCTTTCTGGAAAGATAAAAACCAGTCACAAAGACCAGTCAAAGGTGCAAAAAATGGTCTGGTGGTGACACGCATTAGCTCTTGCGTGGTGTGTAGCCCTGCAATAACTGTTTCATCTTTTCCCGATATGGATATGGAGACCTGGCTGAAGAGGGGAGGAATTTACCCCCCCTCTTCGGGCCTAAAAAATTAGACGGAGAAGAAGAATGATTAACATTATCCAGATTAGAATAGGGGCAAAAACTACTGCTATTCCCAGGAATAGGAGTATCAACAGAATGATAGCTCCAGCAGTGAACAAGAAGGCAACGATTCCAGGGAAAAAGCGAAAAGCAAGAATAATCAGAAAAATAGCTCCCAATATGGCTAAAATATTACGCAACATTTAGTTTCCCCTTTCTTTAATTAATTTTTCTAACAATCTGGTGAGATTACGGGTAGCAGTTTCTTCTGCCGGATAAGAGGTAAGAATTTCTCGGGAGGAAAGCTCCTTCTGATAAAAACGCTGAGCCGCTCTTTTATTTTCCTCCAGTTTTGCTCCTTCTATAGAAGCTCCCCAGAATAGCCCCCGGGAAATAGAGTAAGAATATATAGAAGCTTGAAGCTCCGTATCCACCCCAAAAGAAAAGCTCCTTCCTACCGGGCCTGCAGCAATCCCTAAGCTTCCACTGAGAGTTGTTGCCCCTCCCTGGTAGAAAACTTCCATTCCTGATTTATTCATTAAAAGCAACACCAGCCCTTGCACCTCGACACCAAAGTGAGGACCTATGCTTAACCCTTCCAGGCGAAAAAAAGCCGGACCGTACCAATACCCTCTATCACGACGCAACACTATGCCTTCCCCGGTGTATCCTCCTATAACCATTCCTACTCGACGCACTTCAGGGAAAATGGCTATCCCTTCTGCCCGTTTTAATAATTCTAAAAAAGGAGCCCGGTCGGGCGCCTGAGAGAGGTCATAAACCAACTCTATGGCTTTATTTATGAGGTCTATTTCACTGGCTGCAAGGGGAGAAATTAAAATCCCGAGAAGAAAAATCAAAGTAACGACAACTAATTGCCACTTCACTAATCATCCCTCCTTACTAAGGAGATCTTATTCTTATTTTATCACACATTTCCCCGGGGTAAAATAGGGTTTTTCAAAAGGACAGTATCAACTTATTGCAGAACACCAGGCGGTTATTCTACGAAAACGCCCCTTTAGTAAAATGAAAGGATGAGGCATCAGTGATAGAGAATGAACGAAATAAACCCTGTATGGCACGTTGTCTGTTGAGGGGAAAACGACCATGAGTTAGGGGCGGAATTTTTAGCACCAGGCGGACGCCCCATTGCAACTCCCGGGTTATGGAGTGATAAAATCGCTAGTCTACTCGGAAGTTGACAGCTTTCTGTAATGGTTATAAAATTTTACTACAACAAAAACTGCTTCTTTTTCTGTCGCACTGTTTACGCCATCCCGCAAAATAATACAGAGGGGGAGATGTTTATTATGAAGAGGGTAATAATATTTTTCGGGGTGCTTGCGCTTCTTACGGGTTTTACTTTTTTTGCCTTCTCCAGTGAACTTCCCATTCTTGCTGTGGTTGCTTTTGAGAACCACTCTCGAGTCCGTGTTCCTGATGTGGAGAATATGGGTTTGCAGTTTTTAGAGAGCGCGCTTCTCGACCTGGGACGGTTCACCCTTGTCGACCGATTGTCCATCGATCGTTCTCTCACTTAGATTGGTTTTAGCAGTGCTTCAGGCCTTGTAGACCCGTCATATGCCATTCAGCTGGGGAAAATGCTGGGAGCCCGGTACCTGGCCATGGGAAACATCATTGACATTTCTTCCCGGACTACAGAATTCCGGGGATACGGCATCACCACCCGCCGGTCCTTTGTTTCTCTCACGCTGAACCTTCGAGTAGTTGATGCTGAAAGAGGGACGGTAGTGTTTACCGATCAGGTTACCCTCTCTCGGGAAAACCTTCCTTTTGAATTCACAGTGTCAAGATTTCAGGAGAGGCACGTGAAGCTCTGGGGAATCTCATGCAGGAAGCTATCCGCCGTCTGGTGGGGAGATTTAACCAGAGAATGATGCAAATTGCTGCACAGCCTGTACCTGAAGCGGATAAGGTGCGTGTGTTTGTTGATTCTGTACCTCCGGGCGCAGATGTAGAAATTGGCGGGCTTTTCTGGGGAAATACTCCCTGTGAGCTCACATTAGAAGACGGGAAAGTGGTAGAGATTGCTATAAGCCTGGCGGGTTATGAAAACTGGGTGAAGAAGGTGCTCATCCGTCCTGAGCTTACCATCACTGCTACGTTACGGGAACTTCCTTCTCCTTCCGGGGGTGATGCAAAGACTGAGATACAGGTTGAAGTAGGTATTCAGGGCGGGAAAGGTGAAGACTGGTGAAAAAGTTTATATTTATCTTAATTGTTTGTTTTCTCCTTTTCCCCTGTGGGCCTTTATTTTCTCTTACCAAACCCACGGTTGTGGTGGTAGGATTTGATATTACCGTTCCCGGTCTTCAATATGAGCAGACGCTTCCCAACGCCCTCACCGACCTTATGATTAACGCTCTCATAAATAGCAACCGCTTCCGGGTCTTTGAACGACGAAAACTCGAGAATCTCGTAACCGAGCAAGGCTTCCAGTACTTCTCAGGTCTTGTGGATCCCTCCACTGCTGTTCAACTGGGGAAGATGGTGGGAGCTCACTTTGTAGTGACGGGAAGCGTTACGGGCATCTCCTCCGGGGGCAGGGAAGGAGTGCGTGTTGGTCCGGTTAAAATAGGAAGTGGTGCCACCCTTGTTACTCTCACTGTGCGTATTGTGGATGTGCAGACAGGAGAAATACTTTACTCTGAAGTGAAGCAGGAAAAAGCCTCTCGTTCTACAGTAGGCCTGGCCATTGGTAGCCTCGATGTCTATTCCCAGGAGAGTCAGGACATCATTTCTGCGGTGAATGTTGCCTGTGAGGAGATTGTCACTACCTTTGTGGAACGCATGGATGAAGGAATAGGTGAGTTTGCTTCGCGTCCTATAGAAGGGTATGTGGTACAGGTGAGCGGTAACACTATATATCTCAATTTAGGCCGGGATTCGGGAATCAAAGTGGGAGATCTTGTGCGCATCTTCCACCCTGGCGAAGCCATTGTAGACCCCAAGACCGGGGAGGTTCTGGATCAGGAACTCATCTTTGTAGCCGAAGCCCGGGTGGGTAAGGTGAAAGAGAGAGTTTCTGAAGCTATTGTTACGAGAAAGCAGGGAGACGTTGTTTCTGAAGACATTGTTGAGGTGGTGGGAGGAGAAGAAAGCTCCTCACTCTATGAGGAGAAGGCTCTTGCTCTCTACGATGAGGATGTCTGGGGGGAGGGAAGCATTGAGGAGGAGATTCCCGAGGAGGAAGGAGGGGCCTCCCTCCAGGTTGTTTTTTTACCTGAAGAGAACGAGATATCACCATTTGAAGAAGCTGGCGAAGGAACTGTGTTTGAGGGTGTTGCAGTGAGCTATTATCGTGAATTCTATCCCGGGGGAGAATTAAAACTTGAGTATACTTACTACATCGAGGAGGGAAAGAAAGTAGAACACGGCACCTTCACCAAATGGTATGACAATGGACAAATTATGATTCAGGGGACATATCGCCACGGGAAAAAAGATGGAGTGTGGCGAGAGTGCCTCCGCAATGGCGTTCCCAAAACTGAAGGAACTTACAAAGAAGGAGTAAAAGAGGGGTTGTGGGTGATTTTCTACCCCGGGGGAAAGAAACACTTTGAAGGAATGTATCACAATGACCAGAGAGACGGAGAGTGGATTGAGTATGGAGGAGATGGAAGCGTCTTTGCCCGGACGGTGTATGAAAAGGGGCGAGTGGTGGAGGAAAACTAAATATGCTAAAGCATGATTTGAAAAACCTTCTGTAAACCACAGTAATATCTCACCACAAGGACTTGATGCTGGGTCAAGAACGACCTGTAGTGATACTCAAATATAATTTTGGGATAACGGATTTCATAGGCTGCACAGAATACAGGCCTTATTTTAGTATTCAAATAAAAAAGGGGGGAAGAGGAGGTAATAAGCATGAAGCTTACAAAAATTTCTCTAATTATTGTGATGAGTTTAGTCGGGATTACAATGGGGGTTACGGCGCTGGCTGCTGGTGGAAACATAGAGGGGAGTAACCCATCTTCTATAGAGCTATTTTCAATGGTCGTCAAGATGGCAGGGAAAGAACTCACCATTGATGCTCCTAGGATAAGCCCCGGAGACGAGGACCATGGTGTGGTTACAATCTTGGTCAAAAATTCTGGGAGTGAACCGATTGCTCTTGCAAAAATTGAAATAATCTACTGGAATCAATTTCCCCAGCTTGAAAGTGACTGGAGTGAACAGGTACAGTTAAAAGACCTTGCTCCGGGAGAAGTCCAGACTATAGTATATAACGCACACTGGAGTTGGGAAAAGGGAAGCCTCCGGGTAAAGGTTGTAAATATCGAATAGCTTCTGCTAGCATGTTGCGTTGGTACCGAGTTTGTAGTGTCAAGGCCGGTTTAAAATTGACCCACCTCTTAGCTTTTTAACCTGATGAATTAGAATTAGGTGTCCCATAAATTCCAGCTCTGATCCTATCTTTAAGTCGATAACTGTTCCCTCGGATGTTTATCACCTGGGCATGGTGGAGTAACCTATCCAATAGGGCAGTAGCTAGAATGGGATCTCCCACCACCTCTCCCCATTCACCAAAGCCTTTGTTACTGGTTATGATGATACTTCCCCGCTGACTAGCTGAAGGATGATAAGGAGCCGAGGATGGAAGATCCGGCTTATTCTCTTTATAGGCTCATTTTAAATCCTCTAGGAGATGACTCAAAGTGGTAAAGTGGAAAAAGACTACATTGGCGACAATCCTTTTCCAGGATGGCATAAAAATAAGTAAAAACAAAGATACCCCGGCAATGGATTGTGGAGAACAATAGTTTGAAAAATTTGCTTTTCACCCTTTTTTGGTGTATAATAAAGGAAAATTTCTAGGGAATGATGTTCTTTGGTAGTTCAGAATCTTGAGCAAATCAAAGAATGGGTGGCATCTATTGTGGGAGAAGAAGTAGTTATCGAAGTCAACAAAGGAAGAAAAAAAACGATAACCAAAAAAGGAGTGATAGAAAAAGCCTATCCCTTCTTTTTCACTATGATAACGGAGGTAGATGGTTCTAGCCAGAGAGCTTCCTTTAATTACGCTGACATTCTTACTAAAACCATAGAATTAGAAATAACTCACTCTTAAAAATTTAGTCCATCGTCTTCCTCTTTTTTCCTCTTTGGTTTAAAATGCTTCTATGGAGAAATTGCTTGATTTTCCCTATGCTGTAGACGTAAAAGAAGCAAAGGAAATACAGGAGAAATTGAAAAGCTTATTATCTTTTGATTTTCCTTACGAGGATAAAGATATTGATTTAGTAGCAGGAATAGATGTCTCCTACAATACCGAAAAAGAAGCTTCAGCGGCAGTGGTGGTTTTAGATTTTCCTTCTTTGAGAGTGAGGGAAGTATCCTGGGGTAAAGCTCCTCCCCCTTTTCCTTATATCCCGGGATTTTTATCTTTTCGAGAGGGTCCCGCTATTGAAAAAGCTCTATCTCTTTTGTGTTCTCAGCCCCAGATTTTTTTCTTTGATGGACAGGGTATCGCTCACCCCCGGGGAGTGGGGTTAGCCACTCATCTGGGAATTTTATTCGGGATGGTTTCTGTGGGGGTAGCCAAAAGCAATTTGGTAGGCAATTTCGAAGAGCCTCCCGAAAAACAGGGCTCTTTTTCCTGGATAGAATACCAGGGGGCAAAAGTGGGGATGGCGCTACGCACCAAAGAAAAAGTGAAACCCGTTTTTGTTTCGCCGGGCAATAGAATTGACTTAGAGAAGGCAAAACACTGGACGCTATTAGTAACTACTAAATATCGTTTACCCGAGCCTGTTCGCCAGGCTCATATTTTTAGTGAAAAAATCAAAAAAGGCGGAGAAGAATATGGACGATATTCCTTTTCATGAGCTGGAAGAAGAGAGCACTACAGAAAACAAAGTGGTCATCACCGTGGTGGGTAAAGATAGAATAGGAATTATTGCTGCTATTACTTCTTGCCTTGCCGAGCGCGAGGTAAACATCGAAGATATCACCCAAAAAATATTGGGAGAGTATTTTACCATGATTTTGGTGGGAGACATATCCCAATGCCCGGTGAGCCTTGCAGAACTACACCGCGACCTCAACCACAAAGGGGAGGAGATCGGGGTTAAAGTCTATATGCAGCACGCCAGCATTTTCCGGGCTATGCATCGGATTTGAGGTGAAAAATGCTTTTTGACCGCTCAGAAATTTTAGAAACGCTGCGTATGCTGGAAATAGAGAATTTAGATGTTCGAACGGTAACTCTGGGGATTAATCTTCTGGATTGCCGCTCGGGTGATTTTTCTTCCACCATAGAAAAAGTAGCAGAAAAGATTCGTCATCTCTCTCTTCCTTTCCATGAGATAGTAGAAGAAACTTTTATCAAGTATGGGATTCCTGTAGTGAACCGACGGATAGCTATATCCCCGGTGTCTTTTCTTTTAGACGGTAGAGAAAGAAAAGAAGAAGTTGTAGCTCTGGCCCGGAGATTGGACGATTTAGCACGAGAGCTCCAGGTTGATTTTATAGGGGGATTCAGTGCTTTAGTTCCCAAAGGATGTACCCCCGGAGACTTGTTGCTTATTGATTCTCTCCCCCTTGTTCTCTCACAAACCCAGAGAATTTGTGGCTCGGTAAATTTAGCTTCCAGCCGCAGCGGAATAAATGTGGATGCTATTTTAAAGATGGGAGAGACAATCAAAGAAACCTCTCTTTTAACTGCTCAAGAAGGAGGCATAGGCTGTGCCAAATTAGTGATTTTTGCCAATGCCCCAGAAGACAATCCTTTTATGGCTGGAGCTTTCCACGGACCGGGAGAAGCAGATGCGGCCTTGAATGTGGGAGTAAGTGGCCCGGGAGTTATCAAAGAAGCCATCCGCAGAAAACCAGAAGCAGATTTAGGAGAAATAGCTGAAGTGGTAAAAAGGACTGCTTTCAAAATCACAAGAGTGGGAGAGTTGATAGGTAAAGAAATAGCTCAAAAGCTGGGAGTACCTTTCGGAATTGTAGATTTATCTCTGGCTCCCACACCCCGGGTGGGAGATAGCGTAGCGGAGATTTTAGAGGAGATGGGTTTAGAAAAATGTGGAGCCTGGGGTTCCACTTTAGCTCTGGCTCTTTTAACTGATGCCTGTAAAAAAGGAGGAGCTATGGCTTCTTCTTCGGTGGGAGGATTAAGCGGAGCCTTTATCCCGGTTAGTGAGGATGCCGGGATGACCGAATCGGTGAAAGTGGGAGCCTTGAAATTGGAAAAATTAGAAGCTATGACCAGTGTTTGTTCGGTAGGTTTAGATATGATTGCCATCCCTGGCGAGGTATCCAAAGAGACAATTTCGGCCATCATAGGGGATGAGATGGCTATTGGAGTGGTGAACCACAAAACCGTGGGGGTGCGGATAATACCAGTTCTGGGAAAGAAGCCCGGAGATAGAGTAGTGTGGGGGGGACTCTTAGGAGAGACAGTAGTTATGGAAGTCAATCCCTTCCAGAGTAAAAATTTTATCTCCCGGGGAGGAAGAGTCCCCGCTCCTATTACCAGTCTAAAAAATTAGTGAGATTTAACTCTTTCTTTTACTAAATTCATCAATCCTCCCCGCTCTATTATCTCTTGCAAGAAAGGAGGAAAGGGGTTAACTTGGAAAGTATCCCCACTGGTTAAGTCTTTGATTTCTCCTTTATCCAGGTCGATTTCCAGTTGATCTCCCTCTTTAATTTTTTCCGCTGCTTCTTCTGATTCCAGTATGGGTAGACCAATGTTTACAGCATTGCGATAAAAAATACGGGCAAAAGAAGCGGCAATAACTGCCTTCGCTCCTGATGCTTTAATAGCCAAAGGGGCATGCTCACGGGAAGAGCCACAACCGAAATTTTTCCCTGCTACCAGGATAGCAGAAGAAGCTTTCTCGGAGAAGGTGGGGTCTAAACTTTCTAAGCAATGCCGAGCTAACTCTGCAGGGTCAGTGGATGTGAGATAGCGAGCCGCGATTATTACATCAGTATCTATATTATCCCCGTATTTCAGAGCTTTTCCACTTATTATCATTTTGTCACCTCGTCTTAAATTTGATCGGGAGCAGCAATGTAGCCTGCCACAGCGGAGCTCGCTGCTACATAGGGGTTGGCAAGATAAACCTCGCTCTTTACATGTCCCATTCTTCCTAAGAAGTTTCGGTTAGTGGTAGATACACATTTTTCTCCTTCTGCTAAAACTCCCAGATGTCCCCCGAGACACGGTCCACAAGAAGGAGGAGCAATTATCCCTCCTGCTTCTAAGAAAATTCGCAACAACCCCTCTTTTTCGGCTTGTTTTAAAACCGAAGGAGTTCCCGGGAAAATCAAGAGCCTTACCCGGGGGTTGACTTCCCGGCCTTTTAGCACTTGCGCTGCCATCCTCAAATCTTCCATACGGCCATTGGTGCAGGAGCCAATCACTACCTGGTCAATCTCTATTTTGGGAATAGAATAAACGGAATGAGTATTGCTGGGTAGGTGGGGAAAAGCCACCTGAGGCTCAAGAGAGGAAACATCAATTTCTATTATTTCTCTCCATTGAGCATCAGGGTCAGATTGGTAAACTCGAGAGAGATGAGAGGTTCTCCCGGAAACATAGTTGAGGACCTTGCTATCGGCTTCCATTATCCCATTCTTTGCTCCGGCTTCTACTGCCATATTGGCCATAGTGAAACGCTCATCCAGAGACAATTCCGATATTACTGAACCCCTGAACTCCATAGCACAATATCTTGCTCCATCTACCCCAATTTTTCCTATGGTGAAAAGGATGAGGTCTTTTCCGGTGACAAACGGTTTCCTTTTCCCCTCATAGAGAAAAAGAATTGATTCTGGAACTCGCAGCCAGGTTTCTCCCAACACCCAGCTGGCGGCGATATCAGTGCTTCCCATCCCCGTGGAAAACGCTCCCAGCGCTCCATAGGTACAGGTATGAGAATCAGCTCCAATCACCAGATCCCCGGGAGCTATCAGCCCTTCTTCGGGAAGAAGCACATGTTCTATTCCCGCTTTTCCTCCCTCAAAAAAATGAGATATCCCGTATTTCCGGGCAAAGTCTCGCATCAACTTTACGTTTTGAGCAGAAGCGATGTCTTTACAAGGAGTGTTATGGTCGGCAACCAAAACCACCTTATCAGGGTCAAAGATTCGGTCAATTTTCTGTTTTTCCAGTTCCTTGATACTCAAAGGAGCAGTGATATCATTGGCTAAAGCCAGGTCAATTTTTACTTGCACCAGTTCTCCGGGAATTACTTTTTCTTTTTGAGCGTGAGCAGCTATGATTTTTTCAGTTATGGTCATACCCATTTTAGTTCTCCTTATAGTCTTTTTGAGGGTTGATTTTCTTCTTCTTTTGAGCCATTCGGTTTATGGCAGCAAGATAGGCTAAAACACTGGCTACCACCACATCCTGGTTAGATCCTCTTCCTACATATTCCTGGTCTTCCCCTATTATTCTTACAATAACTTCTCCCAGCGCTTCCGTTCCTCCGGTGATAGATTGCAAAGTGTAGTTAACTAAATTGGGAGATATATCCAGCATTTTGCTTATGGCTTTGTAAGCTGCATCTACTGGACCCACTCCGGTGGATACCCCCTCCAGTATTTCTCCACCTTCTCTGATTAGCCTCACAGTAGCAGTGGGTAAAATGTTATTTCCTGAGCAAACGTGCACAAAATCCAGACGATATATGTCTTCTGAGCGGGATACCTCATCAGAAACAATAGCCTTGAGATCTGCTTCGGTGATTTCTTTTTTCTGGTCAGCTAATTGTTTAAAGCGCTGGAAAGCCTGATTGAGCTCTTCTTCGGAGAGTTGATATCCTAAATCTTCTAATTTTTTAGCAAAAGCGTGGCGTCCGGAGTGTTTACCCAATACCAGCACCCTTTCTTCTCTACCGATAAGCTGAGCATCCATTATCTCGTAAGTTAGTTTATCTTTAAGTACTCCATCCTGATGAATTCCGGCCTCATGAGCGAAGGCATTCTGTCCCACTATGGCTTTATTGGGTTGCACCAGCATCCCGGTGAGTCTGCTCACCAGGCGGCTGGTGCGATATATTTCCTGAAGATTGAGAGAAGTCCGGGCTTGAAAACGGTCTTTTCTAACATGCAGCGCCATAGCTATTTCCTCTAAGGCGGCATTACCGGCTCTTTCTCCGATACCATTTATGGTGCACTCTATCTGAGTAGCACCAGCGGAAATCGCTGCTAAAGAATTAGCAGTGGCTAACCCCAAGTCGTTGTGGCAGTGGACGCTTATCTCAACTTTGTCCATACCGGGGGTATGTTCCAGAAGATAAATAATCAGTTCTTTCATTTCCTCAGGAATAGTGTATCCCACCGTATCGGGAATGTTGAGAACTGTGGCTCCCGCTTTAATCACTGCAGCGTAAATTTGGGAGAGATACTCCCAATCGGAGCGAGTGGCATCCTCAGCAGAAAATTCCACCTCATCAGTATAGTTCCGGGCTTTTTTAACTGCCCGGACTGCTTCCTCAAGAGCTTCTTCTCTTGTTAAGTGCAGTTTGTGCTGGAGATGAATATCAGAAGTAGCCAAAAACACGTGAATAAGCGGCCGCTCGGCATGTTCCAATGCTTCTCCTGCCACTTCGATATCTTTCTCTTTGCATCGCGCCAGAGCACATATAGCTGGTCCCTTTATCTGCTGAGCTATTAACTTCACTCCTTCGGCATCCCCAGGAGAGGCAATGGGAAAGCCTGCCTCTATAACGTCCACATTCAGCTGAGCCAGTTGTTTGGCTATCTCCAGTTTTTCTTGAGGATTAAGGCTTACCCCCGGGGATTGCTCCCCGTCTCGCAGGGTGGTGTCAAAAATCCGAATTTTCCTCATTATCCTACCCCCTCATTTTTTGAGCCAGGGCATCATGCCTCGCAAAGTATTCCCCGTTTTCTCGATGAGGTGTTGAGCATCTTTATTTCGCAGAGCATAATACACTGGTCGATTGGCTTGGTTTTCCAGAATCCATTCCCGGGCAAAACTTCCATCTTGAATCTCGGCTAAGATTTTCTTCATTTCTTCTCTAACTTTGTCGTTGATTACTCGAGGACCCCGGGTTAGGTCGCCGTATTCGGCGGTATCACTTACCACCTGGCGCATATTGGTGAGTCCTCCCTCATATACCAGATCCACAATTAATTTCATCTCATGTAGACATTCAAAGTAAGCTACTTCGGGCTGATATCCGGCTTCTGCTAAAGTTTCAAAACCAGCTTTAATCAGAGCAGTCAATCCTCCACAGAGCACTGCTTGCTCACCAAATAGGTCGGTTTCGGTCTCTTCCTGAAAAGTGGTTTCTAAAACTCCTGCTCGGGTTGCCCCAATTCCCCGGGCATAAGCTAAAGCTATATCTTTGGCTTTACCGCTCGCATCTTGATAGACAGCGATGAGAGAAGGTACTCCTTTTCCTTCCTGGTACATTCTCCTTACTAAATCTCCCGGTCCCTTGGGAGCCACCATAACCACATCCACATCCCGAGGAGGAATAATCTGGTGGTAGTGGATATTAAAGCCGTGAGAGAACATCAGCACTCCTCCGGCTTTAAGATGTGGAGCTATAGATTCTTTATAAATACCGGCTTGATATTGGTCAGGAGCCAGTATCTGAATCACGTCTCCTTTCTGGGCTGCTTCTGCGGCACTCAAAGGGGAGAACCCGGCATTGCGAGCTTTTTCAAATCCAGGAGTTCCAGGTAAATCTGACACTATAACCTCCAATCCACTATCTCTCAGGTTCTGGGCTTGAGCGCTTCCCTGGCTTCCAAAACCGATTATGGCAATTGTCTTACCTTGCAAAACCTCGAGATTGGCATCTTCATCGTAGTATACTTTGCTCATAATAAAACCTCCCTTTTTATTTTATAAGTTATTTTTCTTGTAAAGATTGGCTTCCTCGAGCCAGGGCGATTCTCCCCGTTCGAGTCATTTCTATGATGCCGTATTTACGTAATAACTGCTCTAAAGCATCAATTTTATCCGGAGTACCGGTTACCTCTACAATCAAGCTTTTTTCCTCTACATCCACTACCCGGGCTCGAAATATCTCCACTGTTTGCACTATTTCTGCTCTGATATCCGAGGGGGCGTTTACTTTAATTAGAGCTAACTCCCGGTCTACATAACTGGCCTGGGTGAAATCTCCCACTTTTATGACATCGATGAGTTTATAAAGTTGTTTGGTTATTTGTTCCAGGGTATCGGTGTTTCCTTCTACCACTAAAGTGATACGAGAAATGGTGGGGTCGTTAGTGGGACCCACGGCCAGACTTTCTATGTTGTATCCTCGCCGAGCAAAAAGAGAAGAAACCCGGGCTAAAACACGGGGTTTGTTCTCTACTAAAACAGAAATGATATGCTCCACTGGGCACCTCCTTCTCTTTTTTATTCCAGAATCATCTCTTCCAGTGACTTTCCAGGAGGAACAAATGGTAGGACATTTTCTTCTTCTGCTACTCTACAATCCACCAATACCGGCTTGTTCTTAACCTCCAAAGCTCTGGAGATGACTTCCTCCAGTTCTTCTTCTTTTTCTACTTTCAAGCCCTCTCCTCCGAAAGCCCGGACTAAACTGACTAAATCAGGATTTTGAAGCTTGGTACAGGAATAGCGCCCTCCATAGAGACAACCCTGCCATTGCCGGACCATACCTAAATAAGAATTGTTGATGACAAAAATCTTGATGGGTAAGCAATAATTGACCGCGGTAACCAGCTCCTGGATTTTCATAAAAATGCTCCCGTCTCCACTGATTAAAACCACCGAACGGTCAGGGTTACCTACTTGAGCGCCAATGGAAGCAGGTAGTCCATAGCCCATTGTTCCGAGGCCCCCCGAGCTTGCCCATTGGCGGGGCACTTCACAGCGGTATATCTGTGCTGCCCACATCTGGTGCTGCCCCACGTCAGTAACTACAATGGGGTTATCGCCATGAGTGAGCTCGTAAATTTTCTCTATCACCCGGCGGGAAGAAAGCCCTTCTTGCACTCGAGGAGCATACTCCTTTTTCCACTCTTCTGTCTTTCCTCTCCAGGAGGAACGTTTTTTCTCTTCCACTTTCTTTTCCAGTTCCGAGAGCACCATCTTAGCATCTCCTACTATGGGGATAGAAGGTTTAACATTTTTACCTATTTCTGCCGGGTCAATATCGATATGGATTATCCGAGCTCGAGGGGCAAAAGTGGCCAGACTCCCCGTTACCCGGTCGTCAAAGCGCATACCTACAGCAATTAAAAGGTCACAGTTCATCACTGCTTTATTAGCCCAGTAAGTTCCATGCATTCCCAGCATCCCTAAAGAAAGAGGATGGCTTTCGGGGAAAGCTCCTTTTCCCATTAAAGTATGAGTAACTGGAATATCCGCTTTTTCTGCTAACTTCAGAAGTGCCTCTGAAGCTCCGGAGGATATCACCCCTCCTCCAGCGATTAAGACGGGTCTTTCTGCTTCCTGGATAGCCTGAGCGGCTACTTTAATTTGGTGAGCGTGTCCTCGATAAGTGGGTCGGTAGCCAGTGATTTTAACTTTTTCAGGGAAAATGAACTCTCCTTCTTGTTGCTGAATGTCCTTGGGTAGATCAATAACCACAGGTCCTGGTCTTCCAGTGGAGGCAATGTAGAAAGCCTGCCGGACGACATCGGGGAGTTCTTCAAAACTGGTTACCAAAAAATTATGTTTGGTGATGGGCATGGTTATTCCCGTGGTGTCCGCTTCTTGAAAGGCATCTTTACCTATAAGGCTCGTGGCCACCTGTCCGGTGATAGCCACTAAAGGAACGGAATCCATATAAGCATTGGCGAGCCCGGTAACCAGGTTGGTAGCCCCCGGGCCTGAGGTGGCTATACACACTCCCACTTTACCTGTAGTGCGGGCATAGCCATCAGCAGCATGAGCTGCTCCCTGCTCATGTCTTACCAGGATGTGAGTTATATCTTTATCATCCATCAAAGCATCATAAATATCAAGCACTGCTCCTCCTGGATAACCGAATATAACTTCTACTCCTTCTCTTTTCAAAAGCTCAATTAACATCTGAGCTCCTCTCATTTTCAACTTTATCACTCTCCTTTATTCCATACTTGCTCCTTGAGAAGTGGGGCGAGCAAGCTTGATATAGCGCCCCAGGAGCCCGGTTTTATATTTAGGAGGAGGGGGAGTAAAATCTTTTTTTCTCCTCTCTAATTCTTCTTTGTTTACCAGAAGCTCTATCTGGCGGTGAGGGATATCGATGAGGATTTCATCTCCCTCGTGGATTAAAGCTATGGGTCCTCCTTCAAAAGCCTCAGGGGCAATATGTCCGATACAGGGTCCTCGAGTTCCTCCGGAGAAACGACCATCAGTGATTAGAGCCACTTCTTTACTTAAGCCCATTCCCACTACAGCAGAAGTGGGAGCCAACATTTCCCGCATTCCCGGTCCACCTTTTGGTCCTTCAAAGCGAATAACTATCACGGAACCCGGAGATACTTTCTGGTGAGTAATAGCTTCCATGGCTTCTTCTTCGCTATCGAAGCAAATAGCTTTTCCTCGAAACACCATCATTTCTGGCTCTACTGCCGATTGCTTTACCACAGCCCCATCGGGAGCCAAAGAGCCATAAAGTACAGCTATTCCTCCCTCTGGGGAATGGGGATTATCCAGGGTGCGGATTATTTCTCTATCTACATCTGCCTCTTCGACTGCTTTTTGAATTTCTCTCACGGTTTTCCCCGAAACTGTGAGGTTGTCTTCTAAGAGCTCTCCTAAAGTTTTTTCTACGGCAGGAATTCCCCCGGCAAAATGGAGGTCCTCTAAGAAAAGCTCTCCTCCTGGCCGGAGCATCACGAGATGAGGTATTTTCCGGGATAGCTCATCAAAAGCAGCAAGGGAAATGGCGAAAACCCCCAACTCTTGAGCTAAAGCTAAAATATGGAGTACGGTATTGGTTGAGCCTCCTAAAGATAAGTCCATCTTTATGGCATTGCGCAGAGACTTTTCATTGAGAATCTCACGGGCTACTGTATTTTCTTTTACCAGCTCCACAATTCTTTTTCCGCTTTCGTAGGCAATTCTTCTTTTTTGAGCCGACATAGCAAGGGCGGTAGCACATCCGGGTAAACTCAATCCCATAGTTTCAGTAAGACAGGCCATGGTGTTAGCGGTATATAGACCCTGGCAAGAACCTGCTCCTGGACAGGCCTCCATCTCCAGTGCTTCTAACTCTTCTAAGCTAATTTCTCCTTTGTGGTACCTTCCGGCAGCTTCAAAAGTGTCTCGAACAAAGGAAAGTCTTCTTCCCCGGTAAACCCCAGAAAGCATAGGACCACCGGTTACAACTATAGTGGGGAGATTCAGGCGAGCAGCAGCTAAAAGCATACCCGGAGTTATTTTATCGCAATTGGTTAAAAGAACCAATCCATCGAGAGCATGTCCCTGGGCTACTGCTTCTACTCCATCAGCAATCACATCCCGGCTGGGAAGAGAAAACCTCATCCCTTCATGTCCCATAGCGATGCCATCACATATGGCTGGAAGACCAAAAACAAAAGGAGTTCCTCCTCCTGCTTCTATTCCCCGCTCTATAAATCTCTCCAGTTCTCGCATGTGGATGTGTCCAGGAACTAAGTCAGAAAAAGAACTGGCAATGCCAATTAAAGGTCTATCTAAAGATTCTCGAGTAAGACCGGTAGCAAAAAATAAAGAACGATGAGGACACCGGTCCGGACCTTTTTTAACTATTTCACTTTTCATAAGTTTCCTCCTTCAATAAGTGGTTATGATAACAAAATACCCCTCGTCCCTTGAGGGACGAGGGGTATTTCCCCGCGGTACCACCCTTTTTACTTGCTCTAGCAAGTCACTCTTTTCTCTTAACGGAGAATCCCGGGTTGCCTACTTTGATTTCAGCTAACCACTCCAGGGCGAGATTCAGTATCTTCCGGTATCTGCTTCCAGCATATGCAGACTCTCTGTAACCGGAGAAAATACCTACTGCTCCCTTTCCTCGCTTTTATAACTTTCAAACTTTCAAACAATAAGAGAAATATAACACAAGAATCTACACTTTGCAATAGCGCAAGTTGGGTTAAATTCGCGTGTCCACTTTATAATAATATCATATTATTGGAATTCTTAAAAAGAGAGAGCATTATCTCTATTATAGGTGCCTTATAGGTGCCACCCCCGCCGTCATTCCCGAAATCTTCAATCGGGAATCCATATGCTCTTAAAATACTTATGGACCCCTGATAGA
>DGDO01000123.1:26726-56760 GCA_002385475.1 Candidatus Sordicultor fermentans
CTTAAAAATTGCCGGGGTGACGAAGAGGTGGGAATCCAAATGCTTTAAATACTGTGGACCCCTGATAAATATACTCAGGGGTGACGACCTCCTTTTCCGTCATTCCCGAAATCTTCAATCGGGAATCCATATGCATTTAAAAACCATGATGGACCCCGGCTTAAAAATTGCCGGGGTAACGAATAAGGGTGACAGAAACATTCAAGAATGAGAAGAAGAGATAAGGGGATGATAGAAGAGGCATTCAGGAATGAAGACCAAAGGGTAGCAGAGGAGAGATTTGAGAAGGAGTCACACTCGCTCTAATTCCCTTTCTTCAAAGACAAGGAAAAAAGAGGTTTCTCTCCAGGAAAAGGGGAAAAAGATTCAAAGACGAGGAGGAAGAAGCAGGTTGTATCCTATATCGGGCGAGAAACCTGGATTACAAGTACGTTCAAAAGTTATAAACAGTCTGAGTTGGTTTTCCTGAGTTGAATAAGAAGGAGAAGAACCTCCACCAGTTCTGGGTCAAACTGAGTGCCAGCGCTTCGCTTCAATTCGGCGACGATATCCTCTTGAGACATTGCTTTTTTGTAGGGTCGGCCATAACGCATCACTTCATACGCATCGGCAAGAGCAATAATACGGGCTAAAAGAGGAATTTCCTCTTTCTCTAACCCCCGGGGGTAGCCACTACCATCCCACCACTCGTGGTGGGACCAAATTTCTTCGGCTACGTGGGCAAATTCTGGTGTAGCGCGAACTATGCGGTATCCAGATTCAGAGTGTTTCTTTATGAGTTCCCATTCCTCTGGAAGAAGAGGACCTGTTTTTTTCAAAATTTCCTCTGGAAGGGTTATTTTCCCAATATCGTGCAACATGATGGCTAATTTCAATCGGTTTACTTCAGTATCGGGAAGCTGGATTCTTTCAGCAATGGCCAGTCCCACTTTTTGCATACGCTGGGTGTGCAGTTGAGTCTCATAACTTTTAGTCTCTAATGTATTGAGTAAGGCGTTAATGATAGCGCTGCGGGAACTTCTGGTTTCGGCCAGTTTCTGCCGGTACATTTCGTCTTCGGCTCTTCGGAGAACCTCAGTAAGACTTTCTTCTCTGCTTTCCTTAGTGGCAAGGCCCAGAGCTAAAGAAAGGGGTACTTCCTCTACAAATACCCCTTTTGCTTTGCTTCTTATTTTCTGACAGACTTTTTGAGCCTCTTCCCGGGAGGTTTCTGGTAGAAGTATAACAAACTCATCACCCCCAAAGCGGGCTATAACATCCTGTTCCCGGCAGGAAGCTTTCAAAACCTGTGCCGCACATCGCAGGAGTTCATCACCACGCTCATGTCCGTAAGTGTCGTTGACCAGTTTTAACCCGTTAACATCTACCATGATGACGCTTATGGGAAGCTGTGTTGCAATATCCAGCCTTTCTATCTCTTTCTCCAGGAAATTTCGGCTATGTACGCCGGTCAGTTTATCATGGAAGTTCAGATAGCGAAGTTCTTCTTCCATTTTCCGACTTTCGGTGATATCGATACCTGCACTGAGAACTGCCACAATGCAATTTTCATCGTCTCTCAAGAGAGCGTTATGCCAGGCAATCAGTCTTTCCTCTCCACTTCGGGTCACAACGGGGTTTTCGATGTGTCCCACCGTTTCATTTTCTCCGGCCATCAATCGGGCAAAAGCATTTTTCACTTCCTCCTGTACCCGAGTCGGGACGCAGACATCAAACCAGTTCTTTCCCACTAATTCTTCTTGAGTATACCCCAGAACTTCTGCCCCTTTGCGGTTTAGCAAGGTCACCTCAGCCTGAGGATTAAGAATGAGGAAAATAACATCGGCGGTATCCAGGTATTTCTGGGCTAAGTCGCGTTCTTTCCGAAGCTCTCGTTCTACTTCCTTATACTTGGTGATATCGATGGAGTAATGAAGATAGATATCGCTACCCAGAGGAACCCATCCGGTTTCCAGAATTCTTCCTTTAAGCTCTACTTCCTCCACTATGGCCTCCTGGCGCTCGAGAGCCTCATCTCCCCTGCAGTAAAGGCAGTGGGCATCGGGGGGTAGGACACCACTTTTTTCAAACTCTAACTTTTGAGATGCAGAGAGGGTATCTGTCCCATGGAAAGAAAGCCAGCATATATCCCCTACTTTTGATCCTGCAAAAGATTCTGTGGCCTTGTTTTGAGCCAGAATGCGCCGCTCTCGATTGATAAGGGAGGCAGGATAGGGAATACCATCCAGTAGTTTCTGGTAAAATTCTTCAGCCTCTTTGAGGTCTGTAATATCGCGACCGACTCCTACTACTTCTTCGATGGAGCCTTCTTCATTTTTGATGGGAGAAAGAGAGATCTGGAAATATCGTCGCTCCCCGTTCACGAGAATCGACCATTCATACACCACCGATTCACCCCGGAAAGCCTTTTCACTGGCCTCTCGGTGAGCTAGGGAATCTTCTTCACCAAAAATATCCTGAACACTTCTTCCCAGAAAATCCTCGGGGGCAAGATGGTGCCGCTCCAGCCACTGACCATACACTCCGGTGCAGCGCTGTGCTTTATCCAGGGTGAAGACGATATCTTGAACTGAAGAGAGGATGGTTCGATAGCGTGTTTCGCGTTTCTCGAGCTCCTGTGTCAGTAGATGCTCATTCATCGTATCTGGTAGCGCCATCACCGACTCTGGATGTTTCCTTGAGGACCACAAGGGGAACTGGTTGAACTGGTAATCTGGTATTCAGTTTTATATCTGGAAATGAACACGATATTACCACTGACCTTCCTGGTCATCCCGTTTTTAAAAACTTGCTCTATTGGATTAAAAACTCTCCCTTGAGAGTGAACATTAGCGATATGAAAAACCTCCTCAGTAATTTTATCATATGATTCTCTGGGAATCTATCCGGTCAACATTTCTACTACAGATTCCTGTACATTACCTGACTCTCCGTATCAGTAGAAATCACTCATCCACCGGGGAATGAAAGGTGGGTTGCCACTTTTACTTTCTTTTTCTCTTACCACATCCAGAGATTTTTGTAGTATCTCCTCTTCGGAATATTGTGAAATATGGCCGCAAAGAGGCCGGTGTTACCTTATAAAAAAGGGAAAGTTCCCTGGTCTATGACATGTTTGCGATGATAAATGGGGAAAGAGAGATTACCCCAGCTGCTTATTACAAATACAGAAGAAGAGAGGAATATTTTTCTAATCACCAATCAATTTCCAACCGGGGGTCTCGAATGATGACGGGTGAGATACAAGATAGTTTTTATCAATTACTTTTAAAATATTCTCGACCGGGCAATAAAAAGCATGGTATGATATTGCAAGGAGAAGTGAGTATGGAAAACTGGGAAGAAAAAGTAAAAAGACTTTCTCACCTTTCAGGAATTCAGCTATATTACTACGATATCAAGGGCAAAAAAGTGGAAGCTTCCCTTACTACCCTTATTTCTCTCTTGCAAGTAATGGGAATAGAGGATTTGTCCGAAACAGGGTTAGAAGAGAAAATAAGAGAAAAAGAAGAAGAAAAAAATAACCCCTTTCCTCCTGTTGTGGTAACCAGTGAAAGAAAACTTCGCTTTGGCCCTCTTTCTCCTCAGAAAGTGGTTTTGATGGTAAAAGGAGAAAAAGGTGAAGAATGGAGAGAAGAGTTTAACATAGAGGAGCATTCCTTTTTAGAGTGGGATTTTCCTCCTTCTATGGAATGGGGATACTATGAGCTCACTTTTCTTCCGGGAGAAAAAGAAGTGGTACATCCTGTTTTTTTAGTTTTTTCTCCCGGTAGTTGTTTTCTCCCTTCTCATAAAATATGGGGCATTCAGGTTCCGGTTTTTTCCCTTGCTACTCTAAAAAGCCAGGGTATTGGAGACTGGAGAGATTTACTGCTTGTAGAGGATAAGTTAAAAAAGGCAGGGGGAGAATTTCTGGGTGTCTTGCCTCTCCATCTTACTGAAAATCGCTCTCCCCACGGTATTAGCCCTTATCTACCTTTGGACCGATTGCTCTGGAACCCCATTTATCTTTCTCTTGAGGAGGTAGCGTCTTTTCTGGGATATGAAGAAAGTAAGAAATATTTAGATGAGCTTTCTCCTCTTTTTTCCTCTTTCTCCCCAGAAAAAGAGATAGATTATGACGGAGTATGGTCGCTAAAGCAAAAATTCCTGCGCCAGACTTTCGGCCTGTTTTGGGAAAGAAGAAATGAAGATCCCCGCTTTTTAGAGTTGGAATCTTTTTTTCAGGAAGAGAGAATAAAATGGGCTTCTTTCTTTTATGCCTTTGCTGAAGTTCATGGTTTAAATTGGAGAAATTGGCCCTCTCCCTACCGATATAAAGAAAAAAAGGCCGTAGAAGATTATATTCAGGCTCACCGGGAAGAGGTGCTATATCATGCTTATCTTCAATGGTTGATGGAAAAATTTCTCTCTTCCGGTTCTTTTTTGGGGTTCGATTTACCAGTGGGAGCCTCGGCGGGAGGGAGTGAGTGTTTCTTAGAAGAAGATTGTTTTGCTTTTCAAGCTTCCCTGGGAGCTCCGCCTGATGATTTTGCTCCGGCAGGGCAAAACTGGGGATTTCCTCCTCCCTTTCCCGAAAAAGAGAGAAAAAACGGCTATCGGCATTTTATTGCCCTCATTCGTAAAAATATGCAATTTGCTCGCTATCTCCGGGTAGACCATATCCTGGGGTGGCAGCGTCTTTACTGGATTCCCGAAGGGAGCGAGGCTCGGGAAGGAGCGTACGTCGAGAATTTTCTTCCTGATTTACTGGGGATTTTAGCTTTAGAAAGTATGCGGAATGAAGTAACAGTAATTGGAGAAGACCTGGGAACTGTTGACCCTCTTTTAAAAGAGAGTCTGCACAAGTTTCAGGTGCTTTCTACCCGGGTGTTTTATTTTGAAAAAGACGCAGAGGGTTTCCCTCTTTCTCCTTCGCAATACCCCCCTCTTTCTCTTGCCACTTTTAACACCCATGACCTTCCTCCTCTGGTTTCCTTCTGGGAAGGTGAGGATATTTTGCTCCGGGAAAAAGTAGGGATGTATGGAGAAGAGGAAGTCCGGGTGTATCTGGGAGAAAGGGAAGAATTTTGCAAAAAAGTGCTTCAAAAGCTTTCCCAGTGGGGATTATGGGAAGAAGGAGGGAGCCTGTGGGAGGCATTGCTGCGCTTTTTGGCTCTCACTCCTTCCTTGATCAAAGTGGTGGGGTTAAACGATGTTTTAGGAGAGAAGAGAATGATTAATCTTCCAGGAACTGTTGATGAATATCCCAACTGGAGACTCCGCCTGCCCATCCAGGAAACTAATCTCGAGGAAGCTCTGTGTCAGATAGGGAGAATTATGAAAGGAGGAGGATAAGATGCCTGAACTTCCTGAGGTGGAAGTAATAAGGAGAGAATTGAAAGAAAAAATTGAGGAAAGCCGCATTCTCTTTGTCCGGGTGGAGGATTCTCAATTTTATCTTCCCTCTGATATGATTTTAGGGAAAAAAATAAACAAGTTAGAGCGGAAAGGGAAAAATTTGTTTTTAGTTCTGGAAGATGAGAGCTCTATATTTTTTCATCTGGGAATGACAGGAAGATTGCTTTTCTCTTCCAGAGAAGAACCTTTTCCCTATCTTAAGGTTCTTTTAGGTTTATCTTCTGGCTTTCTCTCCTTAACCGATCAGCGGAAATTGGGAAAAGTAGCATTGCTAACCAGAGAAGAAACAGAAGAACTTTTACGCCAGGTGGGGATAGACCCTTTGTCTCCTGAATATACCGAGGAAAATTTTGAAAAAGTTTTGAGCGGAAGAAAAATGAGGGTTAAAGACTTTCTCCTTTCTCAGCGCTACATTTCTGGTATAGGTAATATCTATGCTTCAGAAATTCTCTTTCGGAGCTCTATTCACCCCGAGAAAAGAACGAACGATTTGACACCAGAGGAAAAGAAAAAGCTGTTTATCACCATTCCTCAAGTTTTGAAAGAAGCCATTGCTCACCAGGGAACTACTATTCGGAATTACGTCCGCTCAGGGGGAGAGCAAGGAGAGTTCCAGAATTCATTGTTAGTCTATGGAAAGGAAGGAGAGCGGTGTCCCTGCTGTGGAGAAAAAATTGTGAGAAAAAAAATTGCCTCCCGCAGCACTTATTTTTGTCCTCGTTGTCAAATGGGCTAAAGAGGGGCATCATAGGTAATGAGGGGGAAACCCTGATAACCCCGATTATGGAAGGGGACGATTCCTCTGTTATTCCTTTCTTTTTCGTCATTCTTGAATGTTTCTATCAGGAATCCAAATTATAATGAGGGCAAAACCCTCTATTACCCCTGGAAAAAACGTAGAAATATAAAAAATACTACTGGTGGGAAAAGCATCTCTCAGTAGAAGTGTTAGATATATCAATATGAACCTTTTTGGAGTTTTAAGCCTGAGCAGTTAAGAAATTTTTAGCTTTTTCAGGCCCTCAAGGCAATATTTTAGTTCCCACCATTCACAATCCCGGCAAATCTCTTTTATATCCTCAAGCGTTATTCTTTCTTTTACTCTCTTCCAGACTTCATCAGCCGATACTGAATCTCCGGCTTTGAATCCCAGTTTTTGCAGGCATTTTGTGTCCATAGCTGCAACTTCTACTTCAGAAACATCACTTTTCAGGCATTTACCTTCTACGTTGTGAGAACAAGCAGCACAAATGGCATCACACTCCAGCACTAAAGTTATAAAGGAGGTAAAGTCAGAGCGTAGTTTTTTTGCTACTTCCTCCATATTAGACACAAATTTCTCACTATAGCCCAGCCCCCGAAACCCCAGTATACAAAGGAAATGATGAGGGCGAATATTCAAGGAATATATCAGCTCGTTCATCTATTTTCTACCTCTCCATTATAAGTTTGTCCAGATTCCCTGCAGCTTTGGCGATAACTCTGGCTATATTACCAGTTATAAAAGAAATAGTTCCCATGGTTAAAAATTGCGCAAAACCAACTGTTTTTCCTTTAAACAAACTCAACCAGAAATTGGCAAAGAGCATAAAATTAAATAGGGCAATATCATGCTTTTTTAGGAAATAACTCGCAGATAGGGTAGCGAAAATAAACCCTGTAAAGTAACCCGGTGGGGTCGGCGAGGATAGCAGTGCCTCCTTACCAACCGGTAAATCAGGGAAGGCGAGAGTGCCTGACCTGATTTATATAGCCAAGCTTATGCCTTTCCAACGAGTGCCCGCGGGGGAGTCTGACCGAGAAAGAAAAACCTCTATCTGGGCTAAAAGACCCACAATACAGGTAAAGCCAAAACTAAAGTGGTATGTTCAACCATGCTGCCATCTATAAAAATCATACCTCATTTTCTCATATATTTCTCCTCTGTGGCCATTATCGTTTTTCACCTTCCTTTTTAATTTTTCCAATAAGTGAATACAATCACCGGCAAATGTCCGGGTGAGAGAGCCATCGACTCTTTTTGTTATCGCTTCACCTGGTATTTATGCCTTTTTCCAGATTTACGAAATTTAGAGCATCGGTTTCAGCATTCATTTCTGCTAATATGCCACACACCTTCTTTTCTCCATTGAGAAATCGTTGGGCCATTTTGGCTCTGCGGCCAAACCGAAGAATTTTCTAATTTTAACCTTCTTCTCCCAGACCTTGAGACTCGGCAATTATTGTTGTTCCCTCTTTTATCCTCGGTGAGATGGTTTCCTTGTCCCATCTGTGGAGCTAACTTCCCGAAAGTAGTATATCTTTTGCCCTAAACCAGGGAGCTCACAAGGAAGGAGTGAATCTGGTGATATCCTTTAGACAAATATTCTAATATAGAACCATCTTGTTTTAAATCACGAATATGCTTTCAGATTGCAACTCCGGAGACATCCAGTTCTCCAGCTATCATTTACCCAGAAGCATAATGTCCACTTTTTCTAAGAGTTTTCAATATCTTTCCTTTTATTTGGTTAACTACATTGTGTTTTTTTGTCAAGGTCTTTCGGGTTTGTTCAAAAAATACCTCATAGTTTTAGAGAGTAGGTTTCTCCCGTCATCGCAAGCCCCAGGTCTTTCAATGTAAACTATTGATAAATTTGCTTATTTTGTACCCCAATATTTTATGAAATGTAAAATTATTTATAAAGCAGTCTCTTTGTATTATTGACATACTCTCAATTAATTATATAATAGGTAAGGTAATAAAAATTGCCAGGGGGTGGAAATCGAGGGCTAACTAAAAGGTGCTTTTTTGCGCCATAATATCATTGTCCCTCCGCTAACACCCAGATTAGGGAAGCGCCCCTTCCCTAAGGGGGGAGTGTCCCCTGATTAATTTGTTTTCGGATAAGCTGATCCGAAAGGGGAGCACCTGATGAAAAGGGTTATTGGGCTTAGATTCTGGTTTCTAAGGATTTAATGGGACGTGGTCAGGGAAGCAAATATTTGTTTTCCTGACCATCGCTTTTGTTAAAAATATCTATCCTCACTCAAATTGGTGGGGATAGATATTTTGTTCTTTAGTACTTTTTAGCCAATGGCCAGTAAAAAATTCGAAGGGAGAAGGGAGGGACAACCTGTGGAGAAAATACTGGAAGTGGGGATGCATCTCATCCTTGATGGTTATTGTCAGGACTCTTCGATTATTGGAAACTTAGGCGAAGTGCATAGGTTCCTAGATGAGTTTCCCGAGGAAATGGGTATGACCAAAGTTCTACCGCCCTACGTTTTCCAATATCAGAGCAGTTCTCCCCTGGATAGTGGGATATCAGGTATAGTGATAATTGCCGAAAGCCACATCAGTATTCACACTTTTCCGGTTCGGAATTACTTAAGTGTGGACATATTTTCTTGTAAACCGTTTGATGTTGAAGAGGCAATACAGAAGCTCAATAGCTGCTTTAATCTGGTGGAATACAACTATCAATTGTTTGATCGGGGGATAGAATATCCTCCTGACCTTAACTCGAGTCTCCCCTTAGTTATAGAGGAGAGGCTTAAGAACCTGGAAAAAATGGGTCACACCTGACTCACTACTTATTTCCCCGGTAGGGTGAGTGTATGTCTCAATAAGCCAAACACTCACCCTATTTTTTATTCTCCATCCTGGACTGGCATTCCACACAATAGAGAGCATAGGGAATCGTTTTCAACCGCTGAATAGATATTTCCCTCTTACACAACTCGCAAAGACCATAATTTCCCGACTCTATCTTTTTCAAAGCCTTCTCCACCAACCTCAGCATCTCAAGAAGGGTTTTCTGGGAAGACATCTGGAGAGCCAGATCTACAGTGGCACTTCCCAAGTCTGCTTCATCTCTTGATTCGCTCAATGGGTTATAGTCTCGAGTGGTATCACGTTCTCGCTTGAGAACTAATTTTATCTTTTTATTCAACTCCAAAAGCTGGGCGCGAAGTCCTTCTATTTCTCGCTCTTCCATAGCTCTCATCTCCGAGGATATAATAACTCATATTTTTTCTTTATACAACCTTATCACTCGCTGTACCGCTTATAGGTCAATGGTTACACTAATATTACTAAAATTGCTTTATTAGTAGAATAGAACTGAACTATAGAGATGTTGCCTTTCCTTCCCAAAAAATAGCCGGTCTCCTTTCATCTCTGTTTTCTTGTCAAGTTCAATCCATCTTGGTAAAATGATTTAAGCAAGCTTTAATACTCTTTGTGTGATGCGGTGGAATTACTTTAATGGTGAGCTTTTCAATCTCCGGGGCAGAAAGCTTATGAAATTATGGCAGAAATAAGTGTTTGCTATCATTTATAAATCGTTTGTTAAGAAGGAGGAGTTTTCTATGGGACCAAAAGAAATATCTCAGAAGCTAGATCAATTGTTGCGGCTGGATACGTTCCCGGTAGGGGTAAAATTTTACACTCGGGAAGAAGATTTGCCTAAAAAGCCGCTTCCGTTCAAACTCAACATCTGTCAACTGGTCTGTATGGCGCGATACCAGAAAATGGGCCATAGCGGCGTTCCAGAGAAAATGGTATGTGCCTTCGGGGCGGCATGCCTGGGATTAATTCAGACACCTGAGGCTATCCTATCCGGGAAAGCTGCCGTGGGTGCTTATTGCAAAGATCAGGAAGCGGCGAAGAAGTTCATGGCAAACGTATACAGGCTGGGAGACGATGGTAAGAAGTACGCTGGAGTATTTATCTCCCCGCTGGAAACATTCACCGAGGAGCCTGACGTGGTACGTGGTGGTGGTCTACGGCAATCCTGCCCAGATGATGCGTTTCATTCATGCCAACGCTTATGACACCGGAGAAAAGACCACGGCTGATACGGTAGCTGAAGGGGCTATGTGTTCTGCTATAGGATTTGCCAAAGGGACTGGTAAACCCACGGTGGGTTTCCCCTGTGCTGGTGACAGAATCTTCGGTGGCACACAGCACCATGAGCTTGTCTATGCAGCACCTTATGCTCTTTTCCGTGATAAGCTCGTGGATAACCTGGAATTCACGGCGAAGGGAGGTTTCTCCGTCTATCCAGTGCCACCATACATGGCCTTCACACCAGAGATGCCGCCGGCTTATTCTATAAAGTCGGAGGATCTATAAGTCTGTGTAATGTGCGGGAAGCTATAAAACAAAGACGCTCCCCACTCAGCTTGCAAGCAGGGGAGCGTCTTCCAGCAAAGTCTTCAGAAAAGGGATGTGTTTATAAATTCTGGCTATACTGACTTTCCTGCAAGCGTAGTGTTTATCACCCCTATATAGGAGGCAATACTCGCCTCAGAGTGATAAGGATTTCCAGTTTGTATACCAGGCATCACCGGTAGAGCCTGCTTTAGCTATCGCAACGCCCTGAGGATAACAATGTTTAATATGGTTTTTTGTTCCTTTTGGTATGTCGAAAGAAGATGGGTTGAGAAATTTTAGATGCTTTCCATATGTTTGGGATTTCACGGCAATGAAGAGAATTATATATAAAAACGTATGTCATAGTAGAGAAAAATGGAAGAGTTAAAAAGGAAAGATTGATGACAAATGACCCATATTGCTGTAACATATTTAAGAATAAGAAAATTAGATGTTAAAGGGGAAGTTCTTGAGTAATTTATGGGTAGGAGATAATCTCTCCGACGTAAAAGTTAAAAATCGCTCTTTGGTGTTACGTTTACTGAAGAAAAAAGGGCCTTTATCCCGAATTGATTTAGCACGCATCACTGGTCTTACTCAACCTACGATTACGAACATCGTCAACGACCTTTTGTCGGCCAATCTTTTACAGGAAGTGGGTATTTCCGATACCAAAGCGGGGAGAAAGCCCATTCTTCTTTCCGTGAATGACCAGGCTTTCTACATCATCGCCATCAACTTTAGCCGGCGAGGCTTCTCTATTGCCCTTTGTGATCTGGGTCCCAACATTCTTTTCCGCTGTGATTCTTCTTACAGCCTATTAGAAAATACCGACATAGCTCTTTTAGAACTTCAGAAGGAGTTCATCCACATTTTGGAGTATGCTACTCAGTCTCTCCGTCTTATTTTAGGAATCGGTATCAGTGTACCCGGCCCTGTGGATGCTGAGTCCTGTACTATTTTAGCTCATCCTACTTTCTTGAAACATCGCTCCCTGGATCTTCGATTTTATTTGAGGGAGTATGACCTTCCCATTTTTATGATGCACGATGCTGATGCAGCCTGCCTGCATGAGACCTGGAGTGGAGAGGCTCGAGAAACCCAGAACATGGTCTATTTTATGGTGGGAGAGGGAGTGGGGGCGGGAATTCTCATAGACGGAAAAATTTATCGTGGTCATCATCGTCAGGGAGGAGAAATAGGGCATACCAGCGTCAATCTTTTTGGTCCTCGATGTGTGTGCGGGAATTACGGTTGCTTAGAGAGTTATTGTAGTATTCCCAATGTCTTAAAAAAAGCGCAAGAGGTTGTCTGGTTTGGAGAAAGTAGTTATTTAAGGGATATTTCTTCTCGTCAGGGGGGAATAGAATTTCACCACCTTTTAGAAGGAGCAAGGATGGGAGATAACACTTCCTTGCAGATTCTCAATCAATTGGGTCAATACGTGGGAGTGGGAATGGTAAATTTAATCAACCTCTATGACCCGGAGATGGCGGTTATAGGAGGAGAAGTAGCTCTGGCCCAGGAGTTCATTGCTGGAACGGTCAATCAGGTACTGGAAGAAAGACTGCTCTACCGAGAATATGTAAATCCCCAATTGCGCTATTCTAAATGGGGAAGAGATGTCACACTTTTGGGAGCAGCTTCCATTGTTCTGGATCACTTCATTGCGGGAGAGCTGGGAAAATTCTAGCTCACCTTTTTCTGATTATTATCCGATTGGGTATGCAAGCGATAAAGCCTCCGTTGTCGGGAATTTTCCCCATCTCGATGCAAATGTGATCCGAGCAGGGAGAGGAGCTAACCCATACCTTTCCTCCTTCTATCTTCACTATCGTTTCTCCCAGCGGCCCTTCCAGGGTTATAACTTTTTCTGTCCGGGGAGTAACTTTCAATTCTATGATTTGGTCCTGGGTCTCCAGTAAAATACTGTAAAAATCTCGAGATGATGAATATTTCCCCCCCACCCATATTCCTGCTGCTGCAAACAGAGGCAAAATAACCCACCATATTTTTCGCTTCTTCATTAATGATTTACCATTAATTATTAATCACAAATTTTCAAGGAGAAAAATTTTTGTAGAGCTCCTCTACCCGGGAAATAATAGTTTTTACCGGAATACCCAGTTTTTCTGCATACCATACTGCTCCTCCTGCTCCTACTCCCTCTTTTACGAATCCTCGCTCATAATCAGAAAGTCCGGGGAAGGAGGAGTGAGAAAAATCTAAAGGAGCAGAGTAAACTTCTACCCCTAATTCTTGCGCTATCTCCTTGACGTGAGCGCTTTTATCTTCTACTACATAGCGGGTGGTAGCTACAAAAAGGGGACGATTATAACCTTGATGGCGAAGCACTGCACTCACTGCTAACATTTGAGTCCCTCCAGCTAAAACCACCTGGCATTCCGGTAGAGCTCCTTCTACCAATCCTCCTGCCACCGCTTGCATGGGGTCTCCACAGCTCTCCACTGCTTTTAATCCTGCTCCCTTCAAAGAACCGTAGCTAATACCTTGAAAAGAGCTAACCTCTTGCCACACTTTCTCTTTAAGGGGAATGGGGTTATGGGGAAAGGCCGAGGAGACCATTCCATTGTATCCTAAAGCCCGAAGAACACAAAGAGCTGAGGTGGTTCCTCCGGGTAAAGATTCGGCTATCACCAGGCAGTTTTGAGTTTTAGAGAGTTCTTCTCCTAACATTTTTCCTTTTTCCCAGAGGGAAAAAGCTTCTTCTACTGCTTTTCCCCGGCGGGGGTCTCTCCCTGGAGAAGCGGCAGTTTCCACATAGGGAACGGTGGGGGGAAGAAGAGTTCCTGCTCGCACTATAAGCACTGGAAACCCAGCCTCCAGGTAAGCCGCTCTACTTATGAGAGCGGGGGTGGGATGTCCTTCCGGGTCAACGGGAAGAGCATCGATTATTTGAGGTTTACCTTTCCAGAGCACTTCGGCATCAGCTGGAGCAGTATATGCCACCGCTTCTGGGTTAGAACCAGCTGCTGAAAGTCCGGGAATAGTTCCTAATTCAGTTCCTCCAACGATTAAAATAAACACGTTTACCTCCTGTTTAAGAAAATTATTATATATATACAATTTAATCACTTCTGGGGAAAAAGGGGAAGAGCATAAAAGGATAAAAGAAGGAGATTAAAGTGATATGTCGGGGAATTTCCCAACATATAGCCAGTTCTAGTTTTTCAGTCTATGTTAGAGATGGTTTACTGAGGAAGGTTTCTTCTTTCCTCAACGCTGGAGCGTTTTTTCTCCAGCGTAATTTTTAATCTTTTGCGTTTTTATAGTATTCCGCAAACCCTATTATAATTGCTATTCCTTGCGGGAAAGAGAAAGCTTCTCCAAAGGAAATGTGGAAATTGAAAATCAACAGTTCTTACTCAAAATCAAAGGAACGGAACTGAGTAATAAAATCTTAAAACTCTTCAAAATTAAACCCCCTAAAAATATCACCCCTAAAGAAGAACTATCTCTGTAGACTACTTAAGGTAGTGAGTGTAGTGGCAAAATAGCATATTTTAATTTAAAGAATATAGATTTGATACGGGTTTCAGCTAAGTGAAGTGTCAAAGTCGGGATAAAGGGGTTCGTAAGGGGGAAAACGCTCCTATCTTGCTGGGAAATCTTTTCTTCCAGTTGTCTTTGTTTTTTTCACTTTTTCTGGGGGTTATAAGGGGATTGGTTTCCCCCTATAGTCGGGTTCACAAAGGAGCACTCCCCACTGAGGGATACTTTTCTCCCTCGGTAGTCTTTGTTGTTTTATATTTTGCTTTTGATTTCTTGCGTGGTCATAGGGGGTGTTACCCCCTTATAGTTCTATTTTATCGGCTACGACGGTCGCTGGCATAAAAGGAAAGGAGAACATAAAGCACGATACCGAATGCCAACCATTTTCCAGCATCTCCCAGACCAAATGCTATCAATAAGTTGGTTAAAGCCTGTAAAAAGATAGCTCCCAAAATAACTCCGATGTAATTTCCATCTCCGCCGGTGAGCGACACTCCACCTACCACTACCGCAGCAATACTGGGCATAACGTAGTTGGAGGCCATATCCTTAAAAGCAATTCCCATGTTGCCAATCAATAGCAGCCCTGTGAGGCTTGCCAGTATTCCACTAATTACAAAAACGGCGCACCTTACTGCTTTCACGTTAATACCGCTCAGGTATGCAGTTGTTTCATTAGACCCTACTCCAAAAAGAATCGTACCCCACTTTGTTTTATTAAGCACAATCATAACCAAAACAGTGATAGTAAATAAGATAAAAAGGATGTTAGGAAATTTACCGGTGGATTTGGCAGCGAGAGTTGCCAGAATCGGTGAAGGTCTCCCGGTAATATTTCTTCCTGCTGTATAAGCGTTTACGATGCCCTGGAGAATGTTAGCCATAGCCATGGTTACGACGAGAGGTGGAAGCTCCAGGAAAGAAACCAGCGCTCCGTTGGCTAAACCTATGGCACTTCCCAGAGCCAGAGCAATTAAAATAGCAGCTCCCAGATTGGCATTTTGGCCATCCATAACGCTGGCGGTGAGAACAGCAGTAAGAGTAGCAGCATACCCCACAGATAAGTCTAAACCACTACCTCCAGCAGCAATTACAATCATTTGACACAGGGCAAACAGGGCGGTGAATGAAGCCAGCTTTAAGGTAAACAAAACTTGTTCTACGGTCAAGAAGTTGGGCACTATTATTCCACCCAATGCAAAAAGGAGCACAATCAAGATAAAAGCCACGATTATTTTTTTATATCTTTCAAAAAACATTGATATACCCAGATTCATACCGTTATTCTCCTTTAAATTATTCTTTACTATACAGGGTATAGGCTACGGGAGCAGCAATGGCAATAATCACGATTAATCCTGACACCAGAGTCTGGTAGGCGGTAGAAATATCAGCAAAGAAGATAATTTTGTTCACAAAATTAAGAATTAGAGCTCCTACCAGGGCGAAATAAACGCTTCCTTTTCCTCCACTGATGGCTACACCTCCCACAATTGCTGAGGCTATTGCCCTCAAGGTCAGGGGGTCACCCATTCTTGCGTCTCCGGACTGATTTTGTCCTACAAAAAACAGAGCAGCTAAAAAGATAAATATCGAATTGATAATGCAAGCTTGCATTTGCACCTTTGCCGTATTAATACCACTGGCATAAGCGCTCTCGCTATTGCTTCCCACCGCGTAGATATGTCTTCCTATCCTGGTTTTGCTAACGATAAACCATATAAGACAGGCCGCTAAGATTAAAATCAAAGCAGGAGGGATAACACGGCCAAATTGCTTAATATAGGGATGAATTCCTTCTATCATTCCCGGGTTATAGAATATCCTGAACCACTCAACCGATTCTCCCCCCGGGGTGGGTCGCAAGAAAAGGCCAATTCCCAACCATATGTAAGAGGTAGCAAAGGTAACAATAACGGGGGGAATTCTCAAGTAGCCAATACCAAAGCCATTAACTACACCCACTAAAATTGCTACGGCAAGAGTGACAAGGATAGCATAGACTCCAGTTATAGGATCAGATTTCTTCATAACTGTCGTTAGCACGCAGGTAAAAAGAGAAAGTGCCGACCCAGCAGAAAGGTCTATTCCACCAGATATAATGACTACTGCAGCGCCCATCGCTAGAAGTATCAATGGAGCAAAGGCGTTTATGTTTCTGACTATGGATTTAAGGGTAAAGAAATTTTCCTGTAAAATGGCAGTAATGGTAAACATGACTATCAATATCAATAAGCTGGAAAATTCAGGACGAAAAACATAATTTGATAAAGCAGGTCTTGAGGAATTTTGATTGTTTTTATTCATTATTCACCACACCTTATCTCAATCGCATAGAACAGGCGATAATTGTGTCTTGGTTTATATCTCCGCCTTCTAAACTTGCAACGATCTGCCCTTCGTACATGATGAGAACCCTGTCACAGTATTCTACAAGCTCTTCATTATCGCTGGCATAAAGAATGACACTCGTATTCTTTTCTTGCACTTGATTCACGATATACTGATACAAGTCTCTTTTTGCTCCGACATCAATCCCCTTTGCTGGATCAGCCAGCAAAAGAACATTGATGTCAAAGGGCAACCACTTTCCCACCACGACTTTCTGTTGATTTCCGCCTGATAAGTTCTCTACTGGTACATCAACAGTGGGCGTTTTTATAGAAAGGACCTCCACTATCTCCTCGCATTCCCTCCGATATTCATCATAAGGGATAAAAGAAGGATGACCAGGAAGACCCATTTTAGGAAAAATCATATTAAATAATACCGAGCGCTTCAAAAAAAGACCTTCCAATTGTTTATCTCCGGGGACAAACACTATTCCCTCTTTTATGGCATTTAATGGTCTATTTAGTTTGATTTTCTTTCCTCTTAGCTCAGCGTCACAATGAAGACTATGGAAAGCACCAGCTAAAGCGTGCATCAACTCAAGCTGTCCTTGTCCTGCAAGCCCTCCTATGCCCAGTATTTCTCCTTTTTTCAGGTCGAATGACACATTTTTCAGGGACTTGCCATAATTTAAATTTTTTATACTCAAAATTGTTTCATCAGTTACCGCCACGTGCTTCTTCTCCACTTTTGTTTTTTGAGTATCTCCAGTAATATAGCTTATAATTTTTTCCGGATCTTTTTCATCTTTTTCAAAATCAATAGTGGCTACATTTTCACCATTTCTGAAAATGGTGACATCGTCGCAAATTTCCATTACTTCCCAGAGGCGATGGGAAGTAAAAATCATAGCTACTCCTTCCTTAGCGAGAGCTCTCATGCAGTCAAAAAGATTTTTAACCTGGGCTTGCTCTAAGGCAGCGGTGGGCTCATCTAGGATAAGGAGTTGAGGATTTTGAGAAATAGCCTTGGCTATTTCTACAATCTGCATTTCTCCTGGATTTAATTGGGAAACTTTTTTGTTGATGTCTAGGTCAGGAAGAAGTTGAGCCAATATCTTTCTGGATAATTCTTTGGCACTATCATTGTTTAAAAATATACCATTGCTTTCTTCTTTTCCCAGGACGATATTTTGCCAGACAGTCAAATCTGCCACCAGACTGAGATTTTGAAACACCATGGCAATTCCATCTTTTCGAGCTTCGCTCGGACTCCGGTATCTCACCGTTCTACCTTTATATTTTATCTCTCCCCCATCGGCTTGATAAACACCGCAGATAATTTTGGACATAGTGCTTTTACCCGAACCATTGGCTCCCAGAAGACCGGTGATTCTCCCCTGGTAACAGCGCAAATTGGCATTGGATAGAGCAACTACTCCTCCAAAATTCTTTTTAATTCCTATCGCTTCTAAGACTATCACACTTTATCCCTCACTCTCCAAAATTAGCCATTCTCTACGCTTTTTGTGACAAGTAAATCTTCCCCTGCTTGAGAGGATAGTCTCTTTTTTTTCACGTGGATTCCACCTGGGGTGTGGCACGCCAGAGGACCTGGCATTTTAGAAAAAAAGTAGAGAAAAAGCATTGGAACTTGTGCCTTTTCCTCGGGCTGGCAGGGCAGTCTCTCTGCATTTTAATATTCTTTGGTCTCCTATTCATACCGGTTAGCTCTCACCATAGTAAATACAAAGTTGAACAGATTCCTTACTTTACTCCTAATTCGAAGGGATAGAAGCTCACTTTACCCCTTCAAATTAGGAGTAAATTTGTCTCGTTTATTCAAATAGTGCTGCTACTTCCTCTTCAGACATAATTTCGCTTAACAGATAGTCGTCTGGTTTGTCTTTCAGGAGTTCCCACGCCTCATCAAAGTTTTCATCGGTGACGAACATGCTAACCTGATAATAGAAAGTATTATCTTTCAAGATGTCCGGCTTGAAATTTTTCCCGTTATAAAGCTGCAGAGCTATGCGAAAAGCAGTTCCACCAATTCCGGGAGGATTGGGCTGAGTGCAAGCCTTGAAATCGGCTCCCTGGTCTCTTAATTTTTTCCATTCTTTAAAGAAAGCAGTGCCTGGGTCTCCATACATAACTTTAGGGAGCTTATTGGCATCTAGGAAGGCAGAAAGAATTCCAAATGCCATACCATCTTGAGTGATTACCGCGTCAATTTGTTGGCCAGAAGCGATAATCTGGGTGGCTACTTCTTTAGCCTTGGTCTGGTCCCAGTATCCTGAGGTATCAGCAATCAACTTGATATCAGGGTAGTTCGCAAGCACCTCATAGGTTGCTCTAATTCGTTCATTGTTTGCCGGATGTCCTTCTAAACCATAGATTTGAACGGCGTTCCCTTTCTGGAGAGTGGAGGCAATGAATTCTACATTTTTCTTATTCCAGGCATAATGGTCCAGGGTTATGTTGACAACATCAGGAGCGGTTACCGTGGCATCAAAAGAAACAACCAGAATACCTTCTTCCTGGGCTTCTTTTATTACTCCATTTAATGCATCGGGAGAGTTGGGGTTCACCATAATTATATCCATTCCCTGGGATATAAAATCGCGAAGGATGTTAGCCTGCTCTGTGGCGTCACCGTTAACAATATTATTTACTATCTTGTAATCAGCAATTTTGCCTGCAGCCTTGTACTCATCGCCGACTTCCTGCATAGCAGCTATCATGATGTCTCGCCAAGAAGTTCCTGACGAACCAGTAGAAATTCCTACCACCGGAAGTTTTTGAGCAAAAACCTGGCTACCAAGGCTTAAAAATAACACGCAAATAACACTTATCACCAGTAACTTGGATATTCTTTTCGACATGCTTAAAATCACCTCTTTCTTTTAATTATAAGTCAGGCTTACTGAGAAAACCTCTGAATCGATTTGCTATTCTTTTTGTCACCTCCTTTTCTAAAACAAATTTAAAAAGCACCATTTACTTCCAGTTATGATGTTATATCGTGTATATAATACCATATTTTATAATTTATAACTCCCTGTTTGGCTTTTGTCAAACAAATATTTTCGCTAACTTGCATAAAATCCCTTTACAGCGGCTTATTATAAAACTATGACCTCAGCTGGAAACTCTTGACTCAGAATCCGAAATGAAGGGGGAAATAGTGGTTGCCTTTTGGGTAATAAGTATATTCTTACCCTGTTTCTTTTTACCCCGTTCGGGTCTACCTCTCGTAGTGGTGATGATAGGAACTTGAACTTATTGTCTCTGGCTTCAGAGCATGTTTACCGCTATCTTTAGCTTTCTCAGTAGTAATTCTTTCATCTTTTCAGCCCATGAGGCTTCTCTTCTCGCAAATCTTGGTTAACTCCCGGAGATGGTGATAATTAGAGGGCATGAAAACATTCTCCATAAGAACCATAGGTTTCCCAAGAGACTCTGGAGACTCCTTCATGGGAGATGGGCTGGTGCTGATTCAATTGAGCTAACCGGCTTTTTTCATTTTTTCATGTCGGGCTCTCATACCTGGAAATGGCTCACCATTATCTGGAGTTCTTGCGCCATCTGGGCTAAGGATTCCACAGCTGAGGTAATCTCCTCAAGCGATGCGCTTTGCTCTTCAGTAGAAGCGGAAATCTCTTCTGAAGAAGCAGCATTTTCTTCTGCTACGGCAACTATAGAGTTTACCCGTTCAGTTGCTTCTCCAATGGAATAGCTGATTTCTTCTACTGCTTTAGCCACTTCACTGGTAGCGATATTGGTTTCTTCTTGAGTAGATAAAAGGTCTTTTTGTGCTTTCTCAAGAATCTGAGAAGAAGAGGCAATGTGATTGATATTCTCGACAACTCCCTGAATGGTCTTAAGAATCTGGGAAAAACTCCGGGCTACGGTTTCCCCTTTACCGGTTCCTTCTTTTACCTCTTCTTGAGCTCTCTCCATATTTTTGACTGCCAGTTGAGTATCTCTTTGAATCTCTCCGACAAGCCCGGCAATCTGCTGCGCTGCCTGAGCTGAATCTTCAGCTAAATCTCGCACCTCATTTGCTACTACGGCAAATCCCCGTCCTGCTTCTCCTGCTCGAGCGGCTTCAATCGCTGCATTTAAAGCCAGGAGATTGGTCTGTTCGGTGATTTCCGTAATTACATCCACGATTTTGCCGATTTCTTCAGATCTTCCTTCTAAGGCAGCGATACTTTCTGCTACTTCCTGGGTTACCCGGGAGATGGCAGTAATTCCCTCCATGAGGAGGCCAAGAAGTTCTTGTCCTTTTTGGGCTTCTTCTCCAGCTTGAGCTCCTGATTGAGTTGCTTTTTTAATTTCTTCTTGAATGTGCTTTAATGCTGTGGCATTTTCGTTCAGTCGCTCTTTCATCACTGTGTCGAGGCGCTCCACGTTTTCCTGGGTTTTCTCCCGGATGTTTTGAGCCATCTTGTTGATTCCCTCTACAGTTCCGCTTAAATGTTGTAGGTCTTCTTCCTGGCGAACGGAGCCCTCCGCCACCTGAGTCATAGTTCTCGCAATCTCCTGAGTGGCTTTGGAAACCTCTTCTACCGAGGAAGAGAGCTCTCCGGAAGAAGAAGCCAGTTTAGAAGAAACACCGATGACATTTTGTACCACTTCCCGCCATTTCTCAGCCATGTTTTTTAAAGCTCTACCTAAGAGACCCAGCTCGTCTTTGCGCTTCAGAAGGTGGGCTGGAATTTCCACCGAGAGGTTTCCTTCTCTCAGAAGTTCAGCTTGTTTTGTGGCTACTTGAACAGGATGGGAAATAGAGCTACCCAGGAGGAAAATGATAATGATACTCGCAATCAGTGCTGCTACAGAGAAGATGATTATCATCCGGGAGGTACCGGATATCCCGCTTGAGACGATACTTTCTGCCTCGTCAGTCGGTACACCGATAAAGAGAATTCCCACTACTTCCCCCTTATCCACGATGGGGTCATAGGCAGTGTAATAGTTCGCTCCTAAAATTTCTGCTTTGCCTATATACAAATTTTTCGCCATTACTGGTTCATATGCTGCGCTATCAGTGCCCAGCATGGTTCCCACTGCCCGATTGCCATCTGTAGTCTTGATGCTGGTGGTGATTCTTCTGAAGTCATTTCCTTCTCTCACAAACACGGTTGCTACAACACCAAGTTTATCGGTTATCTCATCAACCATATCGTGTCTGCCTTCGAGAGGTACGCCGTCTTTATCCACTAGAGTGCCATCCACCATTTTTATCTCTCCAAAGTGTTTTTCGGCAAATAAATGCACCGAATGCATATCGCCTTGCAGCTTCATTAATAAACTGTGTTCCATCACATTCTCGGCTACGTCTCTCAAAGAAGGCGTTATGTAAGCGAAAATTAACAGTATAAACAGTGCAAGTGGTATCAAGCTTATGATGGTCAGTTTAGACCTGATATTCATTTTCATGAGCCTATTTCCTCCTCTGATAGTTTCAGGAAAGATTGAGTCACATCCCAGATAATCTAAAAAGCCGAAATTCCCGCGCTTTTTGTGCTGGTTGGATGTTTTTGTGTTTTAATAACGCTTTTAGCCTATCTGTGTTAGCTTCTGATTTCGGCCTTTGGATTGTATCCCTTCATAGCAAGTTTTACCCTATTAGATAAATTTTATTGCCAAATCTGGAAGGAAGGATACGCTCTCAAAGAGCCAGCAGTGTAGAGGGCTATTTGTAAGATTGAAGAGCGGCTCATTTTTTTAAGCTGCATACTAACAAATAATTTGCCATATCTCACTTTTTAAAGTGTTATAATTTTCCTATGCTAAACACTGACACTGGTAATTTATGAGGAAAAGAGCAAAAAGCCAGAGAGGGCGATGGGCAAAAATTGCCCTCTCTGTGCTTGGAATCTTGATCGGTTGCTTCTTTCTAATTAAGATTCTTCCTTTTAACTCGATATTTGCTCCTCTTTTTCACGTTTATTCCAAAGTTTATACCAAGCTTATTGAACCATTAATTGATGATTCAGAGCGAGTTCTTATCTTTGCTCCTCATCCTGATGATGAAACCCTGAGTTGCGGGGGAGCTATCCAGAAATCCCTGAGTGAGGGGAAAATAGTCAAAGTAGTTTTTGTGACTTCTGGCGATAGTTTCGGGAATGATTACGAAATGACTGGTCTCTCAGAAGATTTGCCCCGAGGAGTGGAATTGGGGTATCTCCGGCAAAAAGAAGCTCTGGAGGCAACAGCCATTTTGGGTCTGGAAAAGGAAAATGTCATTTTTTTGGGTTATCCAGACCGGGGAATGGAAAAAATGTGGTGGATGTACCGAAGCGATGGCCAAGCCTATCGTTCTCCTTATACTAAAACTGATAAATCGCCTTATCTATCCGGATACACTCTTTCTGCTCCTTATTATGGAGAGCAAGTAATTCAGGATATTCAGAGCATTTTAGAGGTTTTCCATCCCCAGATTATTTACCTGCCTCATCCTTCTGACCTTCATTCTGACCACTGGGCAACTTATAATTTTGTAAAAGAAGCCTTAGAGCGGTTGCGTCAAAAAGGTTCCGACTGGATAGATGACGCTAAAGTTTATCTTTATCTGGTTCATTTTGGTCGGATAAAGTGGCCACCTCTTTGGGGATATACACCCCATCTTCGCTTCACCCCTCCTTCTCAGCTTATGTCCACTCACCAGTGGGTTGGCTTTGAATTAGATGAAACAGAAATTGCCAACAAAAAGAAAGCTCTTGACCAATATCGGAGCCAGCAAGCAGTTCGGGAATTCTTACTGGCATTCGTAAAAGCTAATGAGGTCTATGCTATCGATAATAGCTATTATCTGAGAGAAGGGGAAAGTGTTTTTATTCCTGATGAAAAGGGGGAATTTACTCTTCCCAGAATCATTAATGGAGGAGACATCCGAGGATTAGATGTAATGCTTGAAGGAAGCACTGTCTCTTTGAAACTTCATCATGATTCGGGTATTCCGCCTCAGGCACGCTATCGTTTTTATCTCATTGGATACAGTGAGGGTGAAGTGGTTTTCCAGGAAAGCTATATGCTTTTTGATAGAAAGAAAGTAGTGCGTCTTCAGGGAGATTATTTTTCTAGCTCTCCAGTGGTTTTGAGGGGTAGCGGGGTGGTTACCCTTACCTTCGATTTTGAGCATCTTCCTTTTCCCGATGCTCTCTTTTTAAGCGTTGGATCTTCTGCTCCTCAGTTAGCACTTGATCGTCTCCCCTGGAGCATGGTAATTCTAGAAAAATGATGGCATTGTCATCCGTTCCTCTTTAGGAGAGTAATAATGTAGTCTCGGTGGGGATGGTAAGTAATTTCTTCAAACACCTTGTAGAATCGGTGATTTTCTTCATAAAAATTGTGGATAATTTTCCCCGAGGGATAAAAATGGCAGAGAAGAAGATAACCATAGGGTCGCAGATGACGGAAAAACTTTTCCTCTAGAGATTGAAGGACATCTTTTCCTCCTAAGTAATATAAGATTTCTGAAGCAAGAATGAGGTCAAAATTTCCCTCTATATCTTCTCTTACAATATCGAGCTTTTGAAGGCATACCTTATCGCCAAAATCTTTTAACCTTTCTTTTGCTCGAGAAAGAGCAGTAGGGGAAATATCTACTCCCCCGACTCTTTTTCCTTCTTCGAGAAGCAGCCGGGTAAAAACTCCCTCGCCACATCCTATTTCCCAGATAGTTTCCACTTCCCCCGGTATCGCCTGGAGAGTTTTGAGGTATTTTTCTCTCTCAAAGCCAGAGTGTTCATAATTCCAGGGGTCTTGCTTTCGGCGATAAAGATTTTCAAAGTGTTCCTCGGTAAAATATGCCGGTAGAAGGTCAGTAAATACTCGCCATCCCCAGTTTTCTGCCCCGGATTTAGCATGGAGAAATAAATCTTTCAAGCCACTTTTCATATGTTCATCATATTTTTTCTATGATCTGAAAGGAGCTATCTCGGGAAGGAGAACCTTTCTCTTTTTCTATGGCCATGAGGAGATACCATCCTGCCCAGCGCTCATAGGGAGAAAAACGCCTCAGTATTTCCTGGGCATCTGCGATAGATACTGGATGCTCGCTTCCCTGGTAGAAAAAACCTATCGCCTTTCTCAGGCCCAGGTCGCCGGGGGCAAAACAGTCATTAGTCGGCATCCACCGGGCCACTATAAACTGAGCGCTCCATGCTCCTATTCCTGGAAGATGAGTTAAAAAATCAACTACCTGAGAGGAGGGTAATGTCTTCAAGAATTCCGGGTCTATTTCCTTTTCTTCTATCATCTCAGTCAATCGGTGAATCGCTCGGGCTTTAGCACCGGACATTCCTATCTTTCTTAGCTCCTCAGGAGATGTTTTAACTATATCCCGGGAAGCTGGAAAAGCAAAAATCGCCTCTCCTTCTCTGTAAAGGGGACCTCGACCCCACTCTTCCACGAACCGCTTCCGTAAAACCGAGGCCACTTTCATAGAAATTTGCTGCTCCAGAATAGTAGTTACTGCTGCTTCAAATAAGCTTCGAGAGCGAGGAATCCGTGCTCCATAAAATTCTTCTATGATTTCATTCATAATCGGATCTTTTTCCCCTAACTGGTAAAAAGGAAGAGGGTCTTCGTTGACACCTAATATGGAAGAAACTTCCTCTACGGTTTCTTCGCTCTCTACAGTTATCTCAAGAAAGGGATTTCTTCCATCTCCCTTTTCTGCTACTTGAGCCATCTCCACCTTTCTCTCGCCCAGTGCTATCCACCATCTGCCTTTGCTCCAGAAAAAAGAGCGGTCTAAAAAAGGGTGGTAGGTTTCCAAATAAGGAAAAAGAGTAAAAGGAAAAGAAGGATAAATGATATGAGTAATAATGGTTACCTCATTACTGAACTGAATGAAACTCTCAAGCTCAGGCTGAGACATTTCTATTCCGCATTGAAACTGTCCTCTCAGCTTGCGGTTTTAAGACAATCATAGTATAATCTCTAACTTTTGATGTGTCCATCTATATCGTATACCTTAGTTTCTTTGCCATTCCTCCGGTTTATGAGGCGGAAGTGCTCAGCAAGAGGCTTATCGCCTTCAGATAGTAAATCCCTATTTTTTGAGCCAAGTTATTGAGAAACTTCAACTGGATCCTCAAAGACATGACCCTTTTCCCTTCAGAAAGCGCTAAATAGAGAGGTAGTTAAAAATACTAATTTTTTGAAGATAATAGCAAAAGATAACAATTCTCGAAAAGCGGCAGATATTGCCAATACCATTCTTCTGAGTTTATTTATTTTGTCATCTGTAGCGCCCAGGAAGAGATGATAAATGAGCTTTTCTCTTTAGAAGAGAGGATAAAACAATGGCAGAGTAAAGTTTCTAAAGTGGGAGAAAAAGAGGAGGTTTCCTGAATGAAGTTAACCCGGAAAATTCTTCATAATCATCGTAAGAGTCGCACGTACATGCGTTGGCTGACAATCTCTAAGTTGCCTTTGCAAGCTCGTCTTTTTGCATGTGTGGCAACCCTGGATTGCCAGCTCTATGTAGCTTCCTTTTCAGAGTTTATTTAACCTGAAAATAAAGCCAATCTGAAAATAAAGGTTATCCCTTACTGAGGGGGATGGTTTCCCCCTCAGTAGTCAGTAGTTTTTGCTTTTAACCTTCTTGATTTTGTGTCTCAGGTTGTTCTGTGCTCTCCTTTTGCCAGGTTTTAGGTCTTTCTTCTAAGCTCATTCCTAAAGAGGTAAAGAAGGTAGCTTGAGCCACCCGATAATCGAATACGGCCTGGAGGTAAGCAGTTTCGGCTTCATAAGTGGCGTATTGCTTGTCTAAAAGGTCCACGGTAGTTATTAAGCCAGCATCAAATTGAGCCTGGGCGATGCGCAGTTTTTCCTGGGCAATTTTAGAGTTTTGATCCTGTAGGGGAACTAACTCTTCTGCGTCTTTCAGGGTGGAGTAGTTTTGACGTACTTCTAAAATTACCGAATTCTGGGTGTTTTCCAGATTTATTTGTGCTTGAGAAAGCTGGACTTTTGATTTCTGGAGAGTAAGAGGCGGAGTGTAGGGATTGCTATTTACTTCTACCTCTTTTTCTTTTAAGCTGACGTTGTCCTGGGCTTGTTCTATTTCTAACCGATGAGCAAGGGCATATTTCAGGCTTTCTTCCAGGTTCACCTCTAAGGGTTGAAAATCCAATTTGTCGGAAAGTTGGTAATTTTGATTTTCTCGGTTTCCTATTAGCTGATTAAACTGAAACTGAGCTAAAGCAAGAGCTCTTCGGGATTTCTGAATTTCATTTTCAGCTCGATTTAGCTCCAGCTCAGCTGATAGCAAATCAATTTCTGCTACCATTCCCAGAGAATACTTGGTCTGGATATTCTGGTATTGGCTTTCTGCTCTCTTTAGATTGTTTTGAGCTAAATCTAAACTTTGCTGAGCTTTAAGAACATTATAGTATCCTTGCTCCACAGATAGAGCGTGTTGAGTCAGGGTCATTTCATAATTTCTCTGGGCTATTTTCCAGGTGTTTTGAAGAGATAGCTCCTGGATAATAGAAGGAGAAAGTAGAAGGGTAGCTTTCCCTTCTTCAAAAGTGACTCGTGCCTCCTCCAATTTCTCTTTGGCTAACCGGGCTTCGTTGCTCTTTTCTAATCCTAACTTTACTGCTTCCTGTAGAGAAAGAGCAACAATCTCTTGTGTTTCTCCCCCCGGGACAAGCAAAAAACCTATTAGGCAAATTACCAGTGCCACAGTAAAAGTCTTTTCTCTCGCTTTCAAATTCCCACCCCCTAAATGATAATATGATTAAACCAGTTATTTTTAATTAAGATAGAAAAGAAGGAATTACTATTTGGTTTTCCTCTATCTGGATTGGTTCCTCCAGGGTTTTCAAGAGGTTTAAGATAGCTTGCCAGAAATTATTTTCTGCTTTCTGGTAGTTGGCTTCTGCTTGCTGGTATTGAAGCTCGCTTTGCAGAAGTTCACGGTCGGTGATGAACCCTATCTTTAGCTGTTCTTCCATAACCCTGTAGGTGTCCTGGGCGCTTTTCTGAACCAACGAGGTTAGTTCTCGATTACTCTGGGCTTGAAGAAGCTGGTTCACAGCTTCTTCAACTCTGAGGCTAAGAGTTTGAGGAAGCGCCTCCACTTCCCTTTCTATCTGGTCGATTTCTATTTCTGTTGCTTTCAGTTGATTGCTGGTAACTTTCCCGTCCCAGATTTTCCAGCTAATTTCCAGACCCACTCCCCAGCCTTCAGAAGAGGAAAAATAACTACCGCTACTCAGGTATGAGGAGCTTCCTCCCTGAATCTCGTAAGAGAAAATTCCCTCTCGGTCAAGGGAAAGCCGGGTTAGAAAGTCTTCCCCTTTGTATTCTCCTGCTAGAGATATTTGAGGTTGGGTAGCTTTTTTGGTTTCTTTCCTTTGTATTTCTTTTCTCTCTTTTTCTCTCTGCAGAGCTTCTTTTTCTGAGCTCCTTTCCTGAAGCAGGAGGGATAATGAGGAGTAATCCAATCTCCCGAGGGAAGCAGGGGAGGAAAGAGGGGCTAAGGAAAAGAAAGTATCGAGGGGGACACCCATTAGTTGATTTAAATTTTCACGGGCTAATTTGAGTTCTCGCTCTTTTTCTTGTAGCAAAAATTTTGAGTTTTCCAGATTTTCCTGGGCTTTAAGCAAATCGATAGAAGAAGCATTTCCTTCTTCCCATTTCTTTTTTTGGTCTTCAAAGAGAATTTGATACAATTCCAGGGTTTTTTGAGCTATGTTATAATCTTTTTCCCCGTTTAGAATGTTTAAATAATAAGTAACAGCTTGAACTTTAGCCGCTTCTTCTTCAAGGAGAAGTTGGCTTTCGGCTTCCTGTAAAAGAATCTGAGCGGTTTTTTCAGTGGGGGATTTATCAAAAAGATAAACGGCATCTTTAATATTTATCCCCCAGGTCATATCGCTCGTATCTTCCCCGTTTATGATAGGCCAGTTACCCGATAAGGTAACCTCCGGGGATAAACCCTGAGAAGCAGAAGAAGACAGGTTTAGCTTAGCAGTTTCTACTGCATCTCGAGCATTTAACACCTCTGGAGAATTAGCTAAAACCTTTTCTACCACATAAGAGAGGTTTATGGTTTCTATTTCCCCGGCCTGGGATAGTCCTCCAGAAAAACAGCTAAAGAGCCAGAGAAAAACTACCAGATTTGCTCCCCGAGGAAAAAGAGAAGTTTTAGATTTTTTCATAATTCCATCAGCTCCCCTTCAGTATGGTAAATCATTCGTAGCGAAGGGCGGTAATAGGGTCTAGTTGGCTTGCCCGACGGGCGGGGTAAATTCCAAAGAAAAGACCTATTCCCACCGAAATAGAAAAGGCGATAATTATCGCTTCCACAGATATAATAGCGGGGTAAGAAGTAAACTTAGAAATCACCTGGGAACCCACAATTCCCATAACTATTCCTATTAGCCCTCCTATGGCGCTCAAAAGAGCAGATTCAATTACAAATTGAGCTAAGATATCAAAAGGTCGGGCTCCTATGGCTTTCCGCAACCCAATCTCCCGGGTGCGCTCGGTAACCGACACCAGCATGATATTCATAATTCCGATACCTCCCACGAGAAGAGAGATCCCGGTGATAGCGGTTAAAAATAAAGTCATGGTTCCAGTAACCTGATTTATAGTGTCTAAAATATCTTGCTGATTGATGATAGAGAATTTTTCCGGGTCTTTCAGCCGATTGGTGAAAAAAGTTTCTAAGAACTGAGCTACGAAATCCAGGTCTTCTTCTGTTTCTGTCTGGATGGTCATACTCTGAATATATTTACTGCCAGTTAACCTTTTTTGCATAGTGGTTATGGGAATAAAAACTTGTTCTCCTAAGTCCTGGATACCAGTGCTTTTTTCCTCCATCACTCCGACAACTGTAGCTGTTATTCTTCCCACCCGGATTTTTTTCCCCAGAGCTTCTTCTGGAGAGGAAAATAGGTCTTGAGCTACTGTTCTTCCTAACACTGCTACTCTTTCTGCGTTGTCTAATTCCTTCTGGTTGAAAAAGCGTCCCATATCTACTTTAAAATTGCGAACTTCGGGATATTGAGGAGTAGTACCTACCACTCTCCCTCTCATACTTTCTCTACCGTGAGTTACAGTGAGTGAGGTGGTATTTTCCGCTATTACATTTTTGATTCCTGGAAAGCCAAAGTCCTGAAGCTGTAAATAGTGCTCCCATTCAAGCATATTTCCTCCTCGAGAAGCGACTGGCATTCCTGGTATACCTCGGCTTCTCCCGGGAATGACGGTAATTTGGTTGGAACCTAAACTTCCAATCTGACCTACTATTTCTTCGGTTGTTCCTTCTCCTAAACTGGTCATAGCTACTACAGCGGCTACTCCGATGATGATTCCTAACATAGTAAGGAAAGAACGAAGCTTATTGGATAGGATACTGGCAATGGCACTTTGCAAAGTCTCAGACAGATTCAACTACTTCTTCCTCCACCAATTCTTTTAGAACCTCTAAGGCCTCCACAGGTTGCTCTATAGTTTCATTATCTACTAATTGCCCGTCTCTAAAATGGAGAATCCGGTGGGTGTGAGAGGCGATATCCCGTTCATGAGTAACTAAAACTATGGTTTTGCCTTCTTGGTTGAGTTCCTGGAGAATATGCATTATCTCTTCACTCGAGCGAGTGTCCAGGTTTCC
>DGDO01000123.1:56811-63123 GCA_002385475.1 Candidatus Sordicultor fermentans
CCTACTGCTTCCAAGGATTTTATAGCTTGCTCTTTTCTTTTTTGAGAAGGAATTCCCGCATAAATTAAAGGAAGTTCCACATTTTGTAAAGCAGTTAACCGAGGAAGAAGATTGAAGCTCTGAAAAATGAAACCTATTTTTTTGTTTCGAATCTGGGCCAGCTGATTTTCATTGAGCTGTGACACCTCTTGTCCATCGAGAAAATAACGACCCCGAGTGGGACGGTCTAGACAGCCTAAAATATTCATCAGGGTAGATTTTCCCGAACCGGAAGGTCCCATGATGGCGACGAATTCTCCTTCTTCTATTTCAAAAGACACTCCCCGGAGAGCTTCAACTTGCACTTCTCCTAACTGGTAAATTTTCCAGAGGTCTTCTACTTTTATTACTGGTTGATTCATTGTTTTCACCTCTAATTCTACCTTCCCCCGGGCATGCCCATAGGAGGACCAAAATTAGATTGAAAAGAAGTGGAAGAAAGGATTAGAAAAACTTCTTCGCCTTCCTGTAGTCCTTCTTCAATTTCCACCTGGGTATCGCTTCTCAAGCCTGTTTTTACTTCTTTTTGTACAGGTTGTCCATCAGGACCTTTTACTAATACTTGGGCTTTTCCTCCTCTTTCTTCCAGAGCTTCAAGAGGGATGATAATAGCATTATCCTTACTTTTGATGATAATTTCTGCCTCAGCGGTCATTCCAGATAGGAGAATATTGTCGGGGTTGGGTAACTCTATGGTGGTTTCAAAAACCACTATATTTTCTACTATTTTTCCTTCTGGAGCAATGGTGGTTACTTTTCCCTCAAATTGCTGGTTGGGGAAAGCATCGAGAGTAACCACGGCCTTCTGGCCTTTTTCCACCTCTGGGACATCGATTTCATTTATTAATATTTTTACTTTCATGGTGGAGAGGTCTCCTATGGCGACTACTCTCTCTTCAGAGAGGACTGAATCTCCTTCTTCAGGATCTACCACAAGAAGAGTGCCATCGATGGGAGACTTAAAGGTACATTTTTCTAAATCATTTTCAATGGATTCTATATCAGCCTCTATTTGCTCAATCTGAGCTTGCAACTTTTCTATATCTTCCGGGGCAGCTCCATCTTTGACATCTTCAAATTGAGCTTGAGCGGAGAGATAAAGTGCTTCTTTTAATGTTACCTGGTCTTCGCTTTGCTCTAAGGTTTCTTGAGAAATACCACCGCTTTTAAATAGTTCTTGATTTTGAGCCAGGGTTTTTTTCGCCGACTGATAGGCGATTTGAGCTTCTTTTAGCTGGGCTTCGGCCTGTCTTAGCTCGACTTCTTTAGGTTGAGCTAAGAGTTTTTTAAGGTCAGCCTGAGCACTCTTCAATTGCGCCTTTGCTTTTCGAAGAGAAGTTTCCAGTTTGGTAGTATCTAATTGAAGTAGCGGCTGGTCTTTTTGCACTTTTTCTCCCGCCTGGGCAAAAATCTTTACCACTTCTCCGCTCACATCTGCTTTTAATTCTATTCGGTTCTGGGGTTCAAGAGTCCCCAGCTCCGATACGGTTTGCTGAATGGTGCCTCTGGTTGCTTTAGCAGTAGGCATATTGGCTGTACTGGTAGTTTGTTGTCCTGAAGAGGAAAAACGGGGAGAAAAGAAAAAGACAGCCAGAATTCCTCCTATTGCTAAAATGAGAGGAAGAACAACTTTGTTACGTTTTTTCACTTATATTTTGCTCCTTTTCTACATTATTGTCTATTATAGCTTGGTGGTCAAATAGAGAAAGTCAAACTTTGTTAAACTAACCTATACCTAAAATACCAACCTTTTGTTTTTAAGTTCCTTTTTCCGGGGAAATTATAAGACGCTTTTGGGGCTTTTTGGTGAGCAATTTGTGACCAATTTATGAAAATCACAGACATTGAGAAAGTAATGCGAAATAACACCTTAAAGAGTAGAATAGAGCTAAAATAAAAACCAAGGAGATGGATATGGAAGATAGGGTTGATTTTTCAGTGGTCATTCCTGTTTATAATGAGGAAGAGGTTCTTCCCGAGACTTACAGAAGGATGAAGGAGGTGATGAGCTCTGCCCGGGGTAGTTATGAGCTCATCTTCGTTAATGATGGAAGCCGAGATAAAAGCCAAGAGATTTTAGAAAGCTTTGCCCGAGGAGATGAAGCGGTTAAGCTAATCAATTTCTCCCGTAATTTTGGTCATCAAGTAGCCATCACCGCAGGGTTGGACTATGCAAAAGGACAGGCAGTAATCGTAATTGATGCCGATTTGCAAGACCCACCAGAGGTTATTTTAACCATGATAGAAAAATGGAGAGAAGGATATGAAGTAGTTTACGGAAAAAGAGTAAAACGGGAAGGAGAAAGTTTTTTTAAAAAGTTTACTGCTTCTTTCTTTTATCGCCTCTTGAAAAGATTTACCACTATAGACATACCGGTGGATACTGGTGATTTCCGCTTGATGGATAAGAAAGTAGTTGATGCTTTGAGGCTCTTCCGGGAAAAGAATCGTTTTATGAGAGGGCTGGTGAGCTGGGTGGGCTTTCGTCAAACCAGTGTGGAATATGTAAGAGAAAAGAGATGGGCGGGAGAAACCAAATATTCTCTGCGTAAGATGCTTAAATTAGCCTGGGATGGAATCACTTCTTTTTCTGATAAACCACTTAAAATAGCCACTTATGCAGGTATTCCTCTTTCTCTTTTCAGCCTGGTGCTTTTTCTGGTAGTTCTTTTTCAATATCTCGGGGGTAGAGGCACTTTTCCTGCCACTTCTTTGATAGGCATTTTAAACCTTCTGGTTGGTGGAATCATCCTTATTGCTTTAGGGATTATGGGAGAATATATAGGTAGAATTTATGAAGAAGTTAAGGGACGTCCCCTTTACATTGTAGAAAGTACTATGGGTTTTGAAAAAGAAGGAGAAGGAGATTTTGATTAGCTATTGGAAGGGTCTCGGGCAATTTATCAAGTTTAATGTGGTGGGAATAATGAATACCGCCGTGGATTTTGGAGTTTTTATGATTCTTAATCGTTACCTGGGGTTGATTTATGCTGTGTCGCAGGTTATTTCTTATTCCTGTGGAATGGTTAATAGCTATTTTTTGAATAAATTCTGGACTTTTCAAAAAAGAGAAGGTTTTACTGCTATTGAGGTAACTAAATTTATTTTGGTCAATTTATGTTCGTTGGGGGTTTCTCTTCTGGTGCTTTATATTTTGCAAAGTAAATGGAGCTGGGAAGTTCTACCCAGTAAGGTTTTAGCTACTGGTTTCTCGGTGGGAGTCAATTTTCTGGGTAATAAGTTCTGGGTATTTGAAGCCACTGTCTAAGTCTTTCTTTTCTCCAGTTCTTCGGGGGAAATCCCTAAGACATGGGCGGCTTTCTCTATGTCTCCTCCAGTGTATTCTAAAACCTCTTCGATGTAATCTTTTTCCAACTCTTTCAAGCTTTTCCAGTGGGGCTCTCGCGGAGCTTCGAAAATATGTAAGTCCTCCACTCCGATAATTTCATCCTCGGTTAAAATTATGGCTCGTTCTATAACATTATCCAGTTCCCGGATATTTCCTGGCCAGTTGTATTTTTTGATAAGGCGCATGGCCTGAGGAGATATCCCCTTGATTTTCTTATGTAATTTTTGAGCATGTTTTTCTATTATAAATTCGCAAAGAAGGGGAAGGTCTTCCTTTCGTTTTCTCAAGGGAGGAAGTTCAATGGGCACTACATTCAGGCGGTAATAGAGGTCTTCACGAAATTTACCTTCTCGCACTTCTTTCTTCAGGTCCCGATTAGTAGCAGCTATGATGCGCACATCCACCTGAATTACACTGGTGCCTCCTACCCGCTCAAAGTTTCTCTCCTGCAATACTCGAAGGATTTTTACCTGCATTGCCGGACTCATCTCTCCAATTTCATCTAAAAAAATGGTTCCCTCATCGGCCAGCTCAAATTTACCCAGTTTTCTGGCCTGGGCTCCGGTAAAAGCTCCTTTTTCATGACCGAACAGTTCACTTTCTAAAAGAGTTTCAGTAATAGCTCCGCAATTTACCACTACAAAAGGTTTATCTCGTCTGCTGCTCTGGCGGTGAATGGAGCAGGCTAATAGCTCTTTTCCTGTTCCACTTTCTCCGTAAATCAGGACGGTGGCATCGGTTTTCGCAACAAGCGAAGCTACTCGCATTACTTCTTTCATTCGAGGAGATTGACCCACTACTCCTTCAAAGCAGAATTTGTCCTGCATTTCCTCCAGAAGATATTGTTTCTCTCTTTTTAGTCGTTCTACTTCTAAAGCCCGGGAGATGGTATTCAATAATTCTTCCAGCTTAAAAGGTTTAGTAATAAAGTCAAAAGCTCCCATTTTCAAAGTTTCTACTGCGTTATCTACGCTACCATAAGCAGTGATGACCACTACCGGTAGCTCAGGTTCCTCTTTTTTTATTTCTTGCAGAACCTCTACACCGCTAACTCCCGGCATGCGTAAGTCTAACAAAACCAGGTCAAAACTCAGGGAATGCAATTTTTCTAAAGCTTCTCTCCCGTTTTGAGCAAGTTCTACCAGCATTCCCTCTCCTTCTAAAAACTCTTTTAACATCTCTCTTAAGGATTCTTCATCATCGACAATCAATATTCTAAAAACTGGCAAAACCTCACCTCCTCCATAGAGCATTATATTATATAGTAAAGATAGTAAAGATAGTATGGTTGATTTTTTTCGGGAAAAATTAAAAAAATGTAAAATTCCTATGCTATACTTGGTTGAAATAACGAGGTGAATCGCGGGAAAGATGTTGCCGGGGATAAAAATCTGACTTGTCAAGCGATTAAAGAGGAAAAATAAACGATTATCGTGTTTGCCCGTGAACCTCATGCTTTGCGGGCAGAAAAAATAAACATATTTCTCGTGATATCTCGTGATAATAAAAAAGTAAAAGGAACATGGGAAATTAAGGAGGTATATGAGGTTGAAAACTACTCCTTTAATGAAAGGAGCAATGATTGCGGTTCGGGATTGTATGGGGGTGAAAAAGGAAGAAAAAGTGGTGGTAATTACCGACACAGGTAAAATCGATATTGCTAAGAGCTTTCTTTTTGCTCTCCATGCTTTAGGAGTAGATGCTACTCTATCCCTGATGGTTCCTCGCTCTCACCATGTTGAGGAGCCACCCTCGGAAATTGGGGTAGCTATGGCATCGGTAGATGTGGCACTTCTTGTTACCACTACGAGCTTGAGCCATACCTATGCTCGCATGGAAGCTACAAAAAAAGGTGTGCGCATAGCCAGCATGCCGGGGATTACTGAAGATATGCTTACTGTGGGAGCTATGACTGCCGATTACGAGAAAGTTTCGGAGCTGAGCTGGAAGCTAACCCATTTTCTGGAAGCAACCGACCTTGTGGAGATATATACGGAAAAGGGAACTGATGTGCGCTTGAGCTTGAAGGGCAGAAAACCGGCAATTCCTCCTGATGATGGCTTGTACCGGGAGCGGGGGAGATGGGGCAATTTACCTGCGGGGGAAGCTTTTGTTGCTCCGGTAGAGGAATCGGTAGAGGGAATAGTGGTGGTTGATGGTTCTATGTCGCCTCTTGGGCTATTGGCTGAGCCGATTAAGCTTACCATTCAGAGAGGGAAAGCGATAAAAATAGAAGGAGGAAGAGAAGCGGAAGAGCTTTCCCGGTTTCTTGAGGAATTATCTGACCCCTATGCTTACTGGGTTGGGGAGCTGGGCATTGGCACCAATGAAAAGGCACGTATCACAGGCAATATTCTGGAAGATGAAAAGGCTCTTCGCACCGTGCACATTGCTTTGGGTATGAACGTGAGTATAGGTGGCAAGGTAGAATCTAAAACGCATAACGATGGCATAATTCGCAACCCCACAGTGAAGTTTGACGGAGAGTTGATTATGGATAAGGGGATTTTGATGGTCTAAAATGAAAGAACAAACTAAATATGCCGGTAAATAGGACCGAGAGCCGTAACTGGTAAGTCCCCATCATCACCGCTATCAGACTATTCTCACTCAAGCTCTCAAGGACTATCCCAGAGAGGTGAAAGAGATAGGCCCGGACGGGGTAAAGCTAAGAATTTACTGGATAGGCTCATCAAATACTAAAAAGATATTCTCAGTTTATAGAGGACTCCCAGATTTTTTTCGATAATGACCTGACAGAAAGAGATTCACGTATAGTCAAGGCGAAGAGAAGATGCTAGGTTGTTTTCGTTCTTGAGGAGGGAGCTAATTGCTTTTGTTGTCTGTGTAGCTTTATCTCTATAGTGAGGAAACAAAGTAAGAATGCGCTGGAGTGTTCAGGCCAAACCTTCCAGCCATCTAAA
>DGDO01000123.1:63306-65690 GCA_002385475.1 Candidatus Sordicultor fermentans
CTTTTTTTCTCCGGGGGTTGATTTACCGTGGTTTTAGAAATGGTTATAAACTTTCCCCCGTCTCTGTAAGAGAACCAGTTTTTCTATTTTTGATTTCCCCTCAGGATTAATGAAGGATACCCCGGATTTTCTTCGTCATTCATCACAAAAGTGAGAAAGCGGATAGTTTCTGCAGTATATTGCTCTTTATAGAGAAGCTCAAGAAGGGGAACTATTCGCTTTTGCAGAGGGAATGTGACTTTCTTTTTCAAGGTGAAAAATCACGAAAAGTAGTATAATAATGATAAATATTAAGCCTTGGTCATTTTCCGGAGAGGAAGGTGTGAAATTGGATAAAAAACCTCGGGTTCTGGTGACTCGTCGAATCCCCCAGGAAGGGCTGAACATCCTAGAGGAGAGCTGCCAGGTAGAGGTAAGCGACTACGATGGGGTGATGCCCCGGGAAATTCTCCTTCAAAAAGTAAAAGGAGTCGATGGGATTCTGTGTCTTCTGAATGATGATATTGATTGGGAAGTTATGGAGGCGGCAGGGCAAAATTTACGGGTGATTTCTAACTACGCTGTGGGATATGATAATATTGATATAGAAGAAGCCACTAAAAGGAAAATAATGGTTACCAACACTCCTGGAGTGCTAACAGAGGCCACCGCTGACCTTGCCTGGGCTCTGCTTATGGCTGTAGCTCGTCGAGTGGTAGAAGGTGATAGGTTTGTTCGAGAAGGAAAATTTAGAGGATGGGAACCGCTGCTTCTTCTGGGGGATGATGTTTATGGAGCTACTTTGGGAATCATAGGGCTGGGCCGGATTGGCCAAGCTATGGCTCGGAGAGCTCGAGGATTCGACATGCGAATAATTTACTTTGATTACCACCAGGTAAAAGATATAGAGAAAGAGCTGGGAGTGACTTATCATCCTTTCCCTGAGCTTTTAGCTCAATCTGACTTTGTAAGTCTTCATGTCCCCCTTACTCGGGAAACTTACCATCTTATAGGAGAAAAGGAACTGAAGATGATGAAAAAGGAATCTTATCTTATAAATACTTCTCGGGGGCCTGTAATAGATGAGAAAGCTCTGGTCCGAGCCTTGAGAGAAGGGTGGATTCGGGGGGCGGCTCTGGATGTTTTTGAACAAGAACCACAAATAGAACCAGAGCTTCTGGGGCTGGATGAGGTAGTACTGACGCCTCATCTCGGTTCAGCTTCTCATGCTACCCGCACTAAAATGGCAGTTCTCGCGGCGCGCAACCTGGTTTTGGCGTTACAGGGAGAAACCCCTCCTCATCTTGTCAATCCGGATGTAGTCAAATGATTTGCCTGATGATTGATAAAAAGCTAACACTTGGCAAGAAAATTTCTCTGACTTTCTTATAAAGGAGAAATATTTTCAAGAGTTTTAGCTATTTTTAAGCTCGAAAGGAAAAAAGAAAAATGGGTAAAATTTCTCTTCAAGATTTACTCAAAAAAGTTGATGACCTTCCTGCTTTGCCTTCGGTGGTAAAAAGAGTTATGGAACTTACCGAAGACCCTAATTCTACTGCCCGGGATATTAATGAAGTAATAAATCAAGACCAGAGCATGACGGCTAAAGTTCTGAGGTTGGCCAATTCAGCTTTTTACGGTTTCCCCCGTCGCATTTCTTCCGTTACCGATGCTACTATTATGCTTGGCTTTCAGACTATTCGCTCTATTGTTATAGCTGCTTCGGTAAGCAAGCTTCTCAGTCAGGAAGTGGAAGGTTATGCACTTTTACCTGGAGAACTGTGGAGGCACTCCCAATCAGCAGCTATGGCTGCTCGACTAATTGCCCGGAGAATAAAGTTTTCCAAGGCGGAGGTAGCTTACACTGCAGCTTTGCTCCACGACATAGGTAAGGTAGTTCTTAATAGTTATGTACGAGAAACCTATGAAGAGGTAATGGACAAGGTGGAGAAAGACAAAGTTCCTTTTTCTCAGGCAGAGGAGGAAATCCTGGGTTTCAATCATGCCCTGGTGGGTTCTAAAGTAGCAGAAAACTGGAATCTCCCCCCCGAGTTGGTAGAAGCTATCGCTTTTCACCATAGTCCGGAGCTGGCCAAAACCGATCCGGTACTTACCTCTATAGCTCATGTGGCCGATTTTATATGTGTGACGATGGGCATTGGTATCGGAGCAGACGGTTTATTATACCCTCTTTCTCCCCAGGCTGTAAACTTGCTTGGTTTGGAGGAACAGGATATTTACCAGATTATTTCTCAGCTCTCAGATCTCCTGGTGGATCAGGATAGTTTTTAGTTCTCATCAATTTTTCTTAAAAATGAAGGAAGCATAAACCAGGAAAGGTCAGACTGATGCTGCTGACTGACTCCGGGGTGCGGCTTTGAAGAGCTTCCTATATGACTCTTAAA
>DGDO01000123.1:65955-70562 GCA_002385475.1 Candidatus Sordicultor fermentans
TTATATTTTCCTCTCCATGGAAAGAGGAGCTACCATTACTGGTATCTCCCCGGAAAATAAAAGAGTTAGCCAAAGAGCTTAAGAGTATCTCAAAGAGAGACTCTTTTTTTCAATGATACAGTGATGTTTGAAAGCGCTCTGGAGCTCAGGGAAGTGTTGATTCTGGAGTGAGATAGAAAAGCAGAATTCATTCTCCAATAATTTTTACCAGAACTCGTTTTCTTCTTTTTCCATCGAACTCACCGTAAAATATCTGCTCCCAGGGACCCAAATCCAAGCGACCATCAGTAATAGCTACAACTACCTCTCTCCCCATAATAGTCCTTTTGAGGTGAGCATCGGCATTATCTTCTCCCACGTTGTGTTCATATTGGTCATAAGGTTTCTCAGGAGCCAGCTTTTCCAGCCACTGCTCAAAATCACGGTGGAGCCCACTTTCATCGTCGTTTATGAAAACACTTGCTGTTATGTGCATGGCATTGCAGAGTAGCAGCCCTTCTTGAATCCCGCTTTCCCGAAGGCATTCTTCAACTAAGGGAGTGATATTGATAAATTCTCTTCTTTTTTCGGTTTGGAACCACAACTCTTTGCGATAACTGTGCATTTCTTCACCTCTCTCGTTATTCTTTAATCTTAAGTACCTTGAAAATTATAATTGAAAATTGATTTTGAGCAAAGCGCAAACATTTTTACCGAATGAAAATATAAAAAACGGAGTCTCGTTAACCCTTGACGCTTCTAAGCAAAAAATATATACTGTAATTGATGGTAATTACCATAAAATATGTTAACCTAATAGGGGGGTGAGAAAATTTAAAAGGATAGATACTCAATAGGAGAGTGATAAAAAGGAGGTTGTGTGATAAGGGTGGAATCTTTAGTGTTTAACTATGAAGTACTTTGAAAAAAGGAGGTATAAATTATGCGAAAGAGATTAATTCCGCTTATTCTGGCGTTTGTCCTTCTGGGAGTAACCTTTGCTTACGCAGCTGATGTTGAGCCTTTTGACATTGCCTTTATCGTAAAGGCTACTGATTCTGACTTCTGGCAATATACTATAGTGGGAGCGAAAAATGCAGAATATGACCTGAAAGGTCTTATAAATATAACCGTTTATGGACCACCATCTGAAGCTGATATTGATGAGCAAGTGGCTATTGTGGAGAATGTGGTCAACACCAAGCCCGATGCCATTGTTATTGCATCTACCAGTTCAGATGCCACTTCATTGGTTCTCAATAATGCTTATGAGCAAGGGATAAAAATCATTCTCATCGATAATTTTGTCCACGACACGGGCTACCACTCTTTTCTGGCCACTAACAATAAAGTCGGTGGAGCTTTAGCTGCCGATAAACTGGTTGAGGCTATTCAGGCGGCCGGTAAGCCTTTAGAGGGCAAAATTGCTGTAATAAGCGCAATGGCCGGGGTTCAGGTTCTCATTGATCGGACCGAAGGGTTTCTTGAGCGACTAGAAGAAATTGCACCAGGCCTTGAAGTTCTTCCCGTAAGATACGCAGACAATGATATTGCGGTTGCAGCTAATATTGCCGAAGATATTTTGACTGCTAACCCTGATTTATTAGGTTTTTTTGCCAATAACAATCATACTGGTGATGGTGTTGCCCGGGTTATCGAAGAGCGCGGTTTACAGGACCAGATAGTAGCTGTAGCGTATGACTCTGACCCTCAAGAAATTGATGCTCTCCGAAGCGGAGCTCTAAAAGCTCTGATTGTCCAGGATCCTCATGGAATGGGTTATAAGGGCGTTATGTTCGCCTTTATGTCTATCAATGGCGAACCTCTTCCGGAATACTTTGATACGGGAGTTTACGTAATTACCCAGGAAAACCTCGATGAATCAATGTGGATTCTCGATCCTTTCTCCAGGAAAAAATACTGATACTAATTGTTTTTTAGGGGGGTGGCAGATGCCGCCCCCTTTTTTAAAATTGGTAATCTAAAGGAGAGGTTTTATGTCCAGCAAAAAAGAGGTTTTAAAACTGGAAAACATCTGCAAATCTTTTCCTGCAGTTAAAGCCCTAGATCAAGTAAGCATGTCAGTCTCGGCGGGAGAGGTAAGAGGATTGGTAGGTGAAAATGGAGCAGGGAAATCGACTCTTATAAAAATTGTTACTGGTGCTTACGATAAGGATTCGGGGAAAATCATATTTGAGGATAACGAAATTGTAAGAAACTCTCCCATCGTTTCCAAAAAGCTGGGGATTTATGCTGTCTATCAAGATGTAATGATTGCTCCAGATTTGAGCGTAGCAGAGAATTTCTTTATGGGTAATCAACCTAAAAAGGGATTGATCATTGACTGGGGAAAGATGTATGAAGAGTCAGAAGAGTTCCTCCGCGATATGGAATTGGAAATTGATGTGAAAAGGAATATAAGGGAGTTGAGCGTGGCAGAGGGCAGGATGGTTACCATTGCCAAGTGCCTCTGGCAGGAACCAAAATTAGTTATTTTTGATGAGCCCACTGCAGTTTTAACTCAAAATGAAACTCAGATTTTATTTCGAATTATTAGAGACCTCAAAAAAAGAGGCGTAGCCGTAATTTATATATCTCACAACTTAGAAGAAGTTTTTGACGTTTGTGATACAGTGACCGTACTTAAAGATGGGAAATTAGTAGGCACTTACACCGTTTCGGAGCTGGAAAGCGTGGATAAATTGATTCCTTTAATGGTGGGAAGGTCCATCGAAGAAATGTACTACAAAAAGGAAGTAGAAATCGGTCCAGAGCTCTTACGGGTTGAGAATCTTTCGGGAAAGAGATTTCGGAATATTGAGATTAATGTTAGAGCAGGGGAAATTTTAGGTGTATTTGGTCTCGTGGGGTCTGGAAGAACCGAGATTGCCAGAGCCATCTATGGTGCTGACCGTTTTGATGGAGGAAAAATTGTAGTTAACGGGCAGGAAATTTTGGTGAAGAGGCCGAAAGATTCACTGAATAGCGGACTTGGTTATCTTCCAGAGGATAGAAAAAATCAGGGAATATTTTCCCAGCAGGATGTGGAATTCAATATAAATGTCATTAATTTAGACAAAGTAATGAGGGCGGGGATAATAGATTATAGCAAAGCTTATCAGCAAGCCCAGGATTACGTTGATAAACTTTCCATAAAAGTAGGGAGCGTGCGCCAGAAGCTTTCGGAGTTGAGTGGAGGAAACCAACAAAAGGTAGTAATCGCTCGATGGCTGTGTAAAAACCCCGACATTCTCATATTTGATGAGCCCACTACTGGTATTGATGTGGGCACGAAAGCGGAGATTTATAAACTTTTTGGTGAAATACTTGATCAGGGAAAGGGGATTATATTAATTTCATCGTATCTACCGGAATTGATTGGTTTATCGGATAGAATCATCGTGATTTCTAATGGTGAAATTGCCGGTGAAGTGGAAAAAGAGGATTTTTCTGAAGAATACCTCTTAAAGCTGGCGATGAAAAACATACTTAACAGAGAAAAAGTCCAGGAGGCAGTCTGATATGGCAGAAAAAGGTGGGCGCAGAGCCTTTGCTGAGCGGAACCTTTTGGTAATAATAATTTTGATGGCAATATTTTTGTCCATAGCGACAAAGGGCAACTTTTATTCCTGGGAGAATATATCTAATTTACTTCGCCAGTCTTCTATTAATGGAGTGGTGGCTATAGGTATGACTTTGATAATCATAACCGGAGGGATTGACCTTTCTGTGGGTTCGATTGTCGGCTTATCGGGGATGACCTATGCCATTCTGACCTCTAATAGGGGCGAAATCCAGATGTCTTCAGGCCTTGCCATTCTCATATCTCTGGGGATTGCAGCGCTGATAGGGCTTGCTAATGGAGTAGCGGTGCACGATGGCAAAGTCCCTCCTTTTATTGCTACTTTAGGAATGATGACTCTGGTTAGGGGGCTGGTTATGTATGTATCTAGTGGGAGGATGATTACCGGTATTCCGATGGGGTTCAGGCAGTTCTCGGTGGCCACCTTTCTCAACATTCCAGCTCTGGCCTGGATCTGGATAATACTTGCTCTTTTTATGGCTTTTGTATTGAAATACACCATGTTTGGAAGAAACCTCTATGCCATAGGAAGTAACAAAGAAGCGGCCAGGCTATCGGGAATAAATATAAGGCTTAATATGTATAGTTTTTACACCGTTGCTGCTCTCTTTAGTGGCATAGCTGGTTTGATGTTGGCTACCAGAATGGCAGCTGGAGTTCCCACCGGGGGGCAGGGATATGAACTTGACGCAATTGCCTCAGTGGTTATTGGGGGAGCGAGCCTCAGCGGTGGTGTGGGAACAGTTTTTGGGACAGCTCTTGGTGCTTTGATAATTCAAACCATGAGGAATGGCGGTAATTTGCTGGGAGTAGACCCTTTTATTATGCAAATTATAATAGGTGCGCTTATCATTCTCGCGGTTTTCTTTGACCAGTATCTAAAAGGTAGAAGAGAAGAATAACTTCTTACAGGCGTTTTTTATAAGGGGATTGCTCAACTGTTAATCTTTTATAATAATAGAGGAGCAATCCCCTTATAGTTTGATTTGCCTCACTCTAACTCTCTTCAGAGAAAGAATATGTGAGGCTTTCCCCGGAAAGAGAG
>DGDO01000139.1 GCA_002385475.1 Candidatus Sordicultor fermentans
CGGGGAGCTTTACCTTCTGCTTTCTTTTCAAAGAGAAATAGCTCCAAAAGGTTTTTCCAGCTCTCAGGTTGCGGAAGTTTTACTACTTGCCCCACAGAAATCGCCTCTTTCTGGGAGTAGATTTATAGCCATCGGACTCAGGGGTTTTTAGAGAGAAAACGAGGATGAGACAAGAGCCTTAAATGCAGTCAATGCGCTTCTGGGGTGAGCGAGGGGATTCGAACCCCCAACCCCTGGATCCACAGTCCAGTGCTCTAACCGTTTGAACTACGCTCACCACTTTATTCAAACTTAAGTCTATTAATATTTTACACTTGTTGCCTCTTTTAATCAATACCATTGCCCCCAATGGGACAAGCTATATAGGCAGGTGAATTAGCCCCAGCAAGAAGAGAATAATAATTATAATGGGTTGATGGAGAATGTAAATAGTTAGGGAATGTTGACCCAAAAAAGACACTGCCTGAATTAAAGGTGCTCGAGACCAATCGGGAAGAGAAAAAATTCTCTTATACCCGGGGTAGAGTTGTTTTCCCAGAAAGATTCCCAGTAGCACCACTCCCCACCAGGGAAAAAGAGGAAAGTAGTCTACAGTATGGAAGTTATAAGGCTTAAAACCGAGAAAAAGAAGGAAGGAAAAGGGGAAAGCTTGCGAAGAGAGAATAGAACCCAAAACCAGGCACAACATGCTTACTATCAGAGTGGAAACATCGCTCTTTAGAGGAAGGAAAAAATATCCCAGAATAGTAGATACCCCAATGCAATGAAGCACTCCAAAGCGAACATACCAATCACCCAGAGTGAAATAGGTGAAGACAGTAATCACCATCCCCCACCCCAGTATTCGGAGACCTCTTTTTAGATATTTAATAAAAGATGGCTTTTGCCCTTTCTGGATGATACGGTTATAGCTCAAAGTGAGGGAAATTCCTGCAAGGGCAAGGAAAGTACCAGCAGTGGCCACCTGGAAGTAATGCCAGAATCCTTGGTAGAGATTAATGTTCAAAGACCCAAAGCTATAAAGATTGTAAAGAAGATGGTATATGACCATAGTTATCACGGCACAACCCCGCAGGAAATCTATTTCCCAGAAACGCATAGCTATTTCCTCCACGTCTTATAATATCGGGTATTATTAGTTATTCATAGAGAATTATAACAGACTATAAGGAGACAAATTCCTCCCCTATAGCCCCGGAAAAACAGAATAAACGCAAACAAATATATAAAAACTCAAAAAGGCAATCTGCGACACGAGTTTAAAAGCACAAATGATTTAAAAACTAGGACAACAATGCCGAGGAAAAATACCCAACATTGTTAAGGGAAAATGTATCGAGATTAAGGTGGACACCCATGTCAAGACAAAAAGAAACCTTTATTCCCCGGGAGCTTCCCTATTCTGTTATAATTGAGCCGAGAAGGGAAGGAGTTTATCCCCAAAGCCTATTTTAAAAAGGAGGATGAAAAATGTCTCAAATTTTAGCTATTGAGGGAGGAGAACCAATTAACAAGAAGCCTTTTCCTACCTGGCCATCTTTTTCGGAAAAAACGAAGCAAGAAGCATTGAAACCTCTGGAAAACGGGTTGGTTAATTACTGGACAGGAAGTAAGGGAATAGAATTTGAAAAAAAGTGGGCGGAATATTGTGGTTGCCGTTATGGAGTTTCTACCACTAATGGCACATCTGCTTTACACGCTGCTTTGGCGAGCTGTGATATCGGACCGGGAGACGAGGTGATTGTACCCTCCTACTCTTTTATTGCTTCTTCTTTTTGCGTTTTGCAAGCAGGAGCTATACCAGTTTTTGCCGATGTGAGGGAAGATACTCATACTTTAGATCCTCAGGATGTAGAGCAAAAAATTACTTCTCGTACCAGAGCCATCATCCCTGTGCATCTTTATGGCATCCCTTGCGATATGGATGCCATTATGGAAATTGCCAACCGTCACAACCTTTACGTGATTGAAGATGCTGCTCAAGCCCATGGTAGCGAATATAAAGGCAAAAAAGCGGGTAGCATAGGTCATGTGGGGTGCTTCAGCTTCTGTCAATCCAAGCATTTTACTACCGGAGGAGAAGGAGGATGCCTAGTCACTAATGATGAGGAAATAGCCTGGAAGGCTCGTTCTTTCAGAGACCATGGCTATGACGTGAAAGAACGGTTACGATTGCTGGAAATGGAGAAAAAACTATTTTATATCCACGAACGAGTAGGATTTAATTATCGGTTGACAGAAATCCAGTCGATTATTGGTCTTTGCGAATTAGAACGCTTCGATTCCTGGAATAAACCCCGAAGAATAGCCATTGGAGAAAGATTTTTGCAGGCTTTCCAGGGCCACGAAGGTATTCTGCATCTCCCTCCTCACCAGAAAGAAGATAAATTGGTTTCCTTCTGGCTTTTCCCTATAGTAGTGAATATGGAAAGATTAAAATGCTCTTCTATAAAAGAATTCTGGCAAGCGGTAGAGGCAGAGGGAGTGCCGGTTTCCCCGGTTTTATGGCCTCAGATGTACCGGGAAAGAGCTTATTTAGAGCACAATGGCTTTGGAAGAGTAAAGTTTCCCTTCCGCTCTAAAGAATATACTGACCCCTCAGCAGTAGAATACGATAAGGTTTTTTGTCCCAATGCTGCCTGGTTAGAGGAAAGAACTTTCTGCTTTCCCTGTCACCCGGTATACGATGATGAGCATGTGGATTTGATGATAGAAGCCTGGGAAAAAGTTTACGAATACTATAAAAGGTGAAAAATATGGCTGAGAGAGTCAAGTGGGGAGTAATAGGAGCGGGGGGAATTGCCCGAAGAAGAACCATAAAAGAAACAATGATGTATGCTCAAATGGCGGAAATAAAAGCGTTAATGGATATAGATGAGAAAGTAGTGAAAGAAGTAGGCAGGGAGTGGGGAATAGACCGATGGTTCACCGATGTAGAAAAACTTCTACAAGAAGATATAGAAGCCGTATATATCGCCTCTCCTAACTATGTTCATTACCAGCAAGCAAAGGCATCCCTTGAAGCAGGAAAACACGTTCTTTGCGAAAAGCCTCTATCTTTAACCCTGGAAGAAGGAAAAGAGCTAGCGCTTATAGCAGAAGAAAAAGGGCTAAAATTAGGCGTAGCATTTATGATGAGGTTTAATGTATATCATAAAGAAATTAAAAGGTTGATTGAAGAAGGAGCTCTGGGACAATTGGTGGCAGGTAGAGCCCAGTTAACCTGCTGGTATCCCCCTCTTCCCTCTGCCTGGCGGCAAGACAAGGAAAAAGGGGGAGGAGGAGCACTTATAGACATGGGTTGTCACTGTATTGACCTCCTGGAATGGTTTTTTGGAGAAACAATTGAAGTTGCCGCTTTTTTAGATACCATTACTCATTCTTACCTCGTAGAAGATACCTCTACAGCAATACTTAAGTTTAGAAACGGAGCGCAAGGTATAGTGGACAACTATTTTAACGTTCCTGATAAAGCAGCTAAAAATATACTGGAAGTCTATGGAACTAAAGGGGCAGTCATTGCTCACCAAACTATCGGACAAGACCCGGGAGGCAAAATGTGGCTTTATCAGGAAAAGGGAGAAAAAAGCTATAACGCAGAGCAAGAAAGAGAAGAAAATGCTTATAAAGAAATAAAACTCGAACCCTTATCTCTTTATGCTCAAGAAATTGATGCTTTCAGTCAATGGATAAGGGGAGGAGAAAAACCAGTAATCAGCTACGAAGTAGGATTAAGAAATTCAAAGGTGATAGAAGCTATTTATCGAGCACAGGAAGAAAAAAGAGTAATAACAGTCTGAGTCCTGTCCTGAGGAAGAGGGCTGGGGGAAGATCTTACAAGGAGAATCGCCTCACCTTCTTCCTCTCCTCTTATACTGGTAGAAGATTTTCTCATCAGTAGTATTTACTGTTTTTCCATTTTCGTATTTTTCCGAGAATTATAAAAGGGTATCCCCTTTAATAATATTTCCTGTCATGAAATCATTATGGGGAAACTTAAAAGCTCTAAATACCTTTAGACTTCTTATAGAGGCATTCGGGAGCGACTTCACTTTTCCCGTCATTCCCAAAAGTTTTAGTCGGAAATTTAGATGCTTTTGCCCTTAAATAATATAGATTCCTGATAGAAACATTCAGGAATGAGGGACTTGGGGATGATAGAAACATTCAGGAATGACGGGAGGTACTCAGGGGTAACGACAAAGCAAAGACACCCTCACCCTAACCTTCTCCCTCGAAGGGAGAGGAGAAGAATAAAAAAAATCGAGGGAGAGATAAGAAAGAGATTGATAAAGAGGAATTTTTATGGTTCTTCAGCTTTAATTGTCCCTGGTTAATGATAATACAACTTTAAAAAAGAGGGTTTGTGAGAATATCCCTGAATCAGAGCTTAACCTTTAGCTACTCCCCGGTTGGCCATATAAGCACACAGAACTATAATTATCCCGATTACTATATGGAGCCATAGCGAAGCCCCTTTTACCCCCGCAGCAATGGGACAAATTATGGTTACAATCCCGATTATCAGGTTTATCCAGTTATACACCATTTCTCCCTTCTCCTTTTTACTAATTCTTAACTCTCTCGCAAACCCTCTTTGAGAGAATTATATCTCAACTTAAAGGACAAAAATAGCTATCATAACCGGTGGAGATTCGAGTTTCGCGGTAGAACCACGCCTTTTCTTTTTGCCCAAGAAGAGGTACAAGCTGTGATTAATTAAAATAAGGGAAAACTGGAAAATGGGGAATTCTGGCTTGAACATAATTATGGGGAAAGAATAAAGAGGGGGTTACTTTCTTTTATTACTGACGGATCAGCTTTTTTGCTTACCCGGGCAAATTCTACCTTACTCTTCTTCCTTCTAAAATTTTCCCTGTCCTTTCTCCTTCCTCAAGAATTTCTTTTATTTTCTCTTCTTCGCTTTGAGAAATGCGAAGGTGCACTTCTCCTCTATCGGGATAAATTGAGAGAAGCTGCTTATCCTGAACAACCTCTACCAGTTGATTCACCACCAGACTAAAATAAACAGGGTCAATCTTAACCAAAAATTCTATTTCTCTGTACGCTTTTTTGCCCGATTTCTCCAAAACCAGCTGAGCAGTTTTCCCATAAGCATCAATCAATCCTCTGATCCCCAATTTTTTACCCCCGAAGAAACGCACCACCACCACCATGGTATCGGTGAAATCTCCCCGCCGGATAGCACCCAGTATGGGTCTTCCTGCACTTCCCGGTGGCTCCCCTGCATCGGAAGAAAATTCCTCTACCGTATTTTCTCCTATGCGGAAAGCATAGCAATAGTGAGTGGCGCCGGGAAAAAGCTTCATCACCTCGTGTAACCTCTCTTTCACCTCTTCCCGAGAGCGCACTTCCAGGCTTTTCCCCATAAATCGAGAGCGATTTATGACTAACTCTACCTCTTCTTCTTTTTTAAGAAAAAACATTTTTTTATCACTATTTGGAGCATCAATTTAAAACATTTTCAAGCAGCTTAAAAGAAGATTAACAGGAGCCAGAAAGCTCGAAAGCTCTGGCTCCTCTCAAGGTAAAAAACTACTTTTTAGTTTCTCCGCACTTCTCGAGCAGTCTTTCCCATTCCCGATCTACATAGGCCTGGAACTCATCGATAAGATAACGGTAAGCAGGAGAAAAGAGATGTTGGAACCGACCCTGCACCTTCAGCCATTCTTCTACCGGTTTTTTCTCCCTGGGCTTATAAGTAAGTCGATATTCACCATTTTCTACTTCATAAAGAGGCCAGATGCAGCAATCCACTGCTAACTGATTCACTTTCAATGTATCAGCAGGGAGGTGGCGCCATCCCCGATTGCAAGAAGCCAGCACATTAAGAAAAGCGGGGCCTTCCGTATGAAAAGCTTTTTCTGCTTTGAGGGTTAAATCTCGCCAGTTAGAGGGAACGGATTGAGCCACATAGGGAATATCATGAGCTACAGCAATTTCAGTTAAATTTTTTCTCCACTGGGTTTTCCCGGGAAGGACTTTCCCCACCGGGCTTGTAGTAGTCCATGCTCCTAAGGGAGTAGCACTGGAGCGCTGAATACCGGTATTCATATAGGCTTCGTTGTTGTAACACACATACACAAATCGATGTCCTCTTTCCCAGGCTCCAGAAAGAGATTGTAGACCAATATCATAAGTTCCACCATCACCACCAAAAGCCACAAAATATATGTCTTCGTCGATCTCTCCTCTTTTTTTCTTCGCTCGATACATGGTCTCTACCCCGGTGATGGTAGCAGCTGCGTTTTCAAAAGCACTGTGAATCCAGGGAATGTTCCAGGCGGTGTAGGGGAAAATAGTGGTAGATACCTCCAGACATCCCGTAGCATTGGCAGCAACTACTGGTTTGTCAGCAGCAGCCAGAATCAGTCGGATGGCGATAGGAGCTCCACATCCCGCACATAACCTGTGCCCCGAGGTGAGTCTCTCCGGTCTTTTAGCCAATTCTTTTAGAGGTGGCATTTTCTAAAAACCTCCTATTCTCGTAAACCTAAATAATCGATATGCTGTTCTATCTTTCCTGCTTTTACCACTTCCTCTGTTTTCTCTAAAGCTTTTTCTATATCTTCAGGATAAATGTCCCTTCCTCCCAGACCATAGAAGAAATTTATGATTGAAGGGCGAGAAGGGGCATCGTAAAGAGCAGAGCGAACTTCAGTAAACAGTGGTCCACCAAATCCTCCAAAGGAAACAGAGCGGTCTAAAACTGCTATCCCCTTCAAAGGAGAAAGAGCTTCAATCACGCTTTCTCGGGGAAAAGGGCGGAAACAGCGCATTTTGAGAAGTCCCACTTTTTTCCCTTTCTCCCGCAGAGAATCAATGGCTTCCCGAGCCGTTCCACAAGTGGAACCCAGAGCCACTACTGCATATTCAGCATCTTCTAACCGATAACCTTCCAGGAGTTCATAATTTCTCCCGGAAAGTTCTCCAAACTCCTTACCCACTCGTTCAATTACCGGTAAACAGTTATCAATAGCTTCGATTTGAGACCTTTTGTGCTCAAAATAATAGTCAAAAAGGTCAATAGGCCCGTAGGTAACCGGATTATTTAAATCGAGAAGAGGATAGCGCCCTTTATAGGCACCAATGAAGTTCTTCACTTCCTCATCTTCTAAAATTTCTACCCGCTCTACAGCGTGACTGATGATAAACCCATCTTGAGTAACCATAATCGGGAGTCTTACCCCTAAATCTTCAGCAATTTTAATTGCCTGGATGGTGTTGTCATAGGCTTCTTGAGCGTTTTCTGAAAAAAGATGAATCCATCCTGCATCTCTTGCTCCCATAGTATCAGCATGGTCACAGTGAATATTAATATTGCCAGACAAAGCTCGGTTGGTTACCATCATCACAATGGGAAGACGCATGCTGGCAGCAATATAGAGCATCTCCCACATGAGAGCTAAACCGTTAGCAGCAGTGGCGGTCATCACTCTTCCCCCTGCAGCAGCTGCTCCTATGCAGGCGCTCATAGCACTGTGTTCGCTTTCTACAGTTATAAATTCGCTATCTACCAACCCTTCACTAACATACTCGGCAAACCTCTCTACACAATCGGTCTGGGGGGTGATAGGGTAAGCTGCCACCACATCAGGGTTAATCTGTTTCATAGCATAAGCTACTGCGGCATTGCCGTTAAAACCCACAACTTTAGCCATTTCTCTCACCTCCCTATCGCTCCGGAACCATAGTAATGGCTCCTTTAGCAGGACAAGCAGCGGCGCAGATTCCACAGCCTTTACAATAATCGTAGTTAAAAGCCAGCATCTTTCCTGCTTCGGCGTCCACTATCACTGCATTATCCGGACAATAAGCCCAGCAAAAGAAACAGTGAATACATTTTTCCGGGTTAAGCTCCGGTTTTTCAGTTCGCCAATCTCCGGTTTTATACTCTTTGGCATTACCCGCCTCTACAATTAATCCGCCGGGCACCAATTCCTTCCATCCTTTGAGCTCACTCATCTATCTGTGCCTCCTCACAAGCTTTAGTAAGACAAAGCAAGTTTTTATCTATGACTTCCGGTCTCAGTTTTTCTCCAAACTGGGAACGAACAGCTTCTAACAGGTTTTCCATACTAACTTCTGGGAGAACTTTACCGAGAGCACCCAGCATGGAAGTATTAACTACCACCCTTCCTAAAATATCTCGAGAAATCTGGGAAGCATCTACCGTAACCACTCTTCCCCCTTTAAAACCTAACATCTCTCTCAGTTCTTGAGGAGAACCTTCAAAATTAACCACTATAGTTCCTTTTTCATCTAACCCTTCTAAAATTTCCGCTAAACCCAAAAGAGTAGGGTCTATCACTACCACTATTTCCGGGTTAGTAACTCCGCAGTGCATGCGGAGAGGTTGAGAACTGATGCGATTGAAAGCTTTTACCGGGGCTCCCATTCTCTCTGGCCCATACTCGGGGAAAGACTGAAAATATTTCCCCTCTCGCAGAGTTGCATCAGCTAAAATTCGAGAGGCAGTAACTACTCCCTGCCCTCCTCGACCGTGCCACCTGATTTCTAAGGGCTTTTTCAAGATTACTATTCCTCCTTTCTTGGTTTCAGGCTAATTCTTCTTCTTCCTTCTAAAGCTTCTTGCAAAGTTACTTCATCAGCAAACTCCAGATCTCCACCAGAAGGCAATCCTCGAGCAATAAGAGTTACAAGAACGGGAAACGATGATAATTTTTGTGCCAAATAAAGAGCAGTCGCTTCCCCATCTACTGAAGGACTGATGGCCAAGATCACCTCCTTTATTTCTCCCTGACTCACTCTTTCCAACAATTCCTTAATCTTGATTTTTTCTGGACCAATTCCAGAAAGAGGAGAAATAATACCCTGCAGAACATGATATAACCCCCGGAATCCTGTTTTCTCTATAGCTAAAACATCCTGGGGTCTTTCTACAACGCAGACTACGCTCCGGTCTCTCTGAGGATTCTCACAAATTTTACATCTATCTTCTTCAGTATAAAACCCACAGACAGAGCAAAAATGAATTTTCTCTTTTACCTCCTGCAGAGAAGACAACAGTTCTTCTACCTCTAAAGAGGGGGATTTAACCAGATAAAAGGCTAAACGCTGAGCGGTTTTGGGCCCAATACCGGGTAAACGAGAAAAAGCAGAGATAAGCCTTGATAAGGCTTCAGGATAAGATTCTGCCAACGATGTTCCTCTCTACATCAAACCAGGAAGGTTTAACCCCCCGGTGATTTTCCCCATCTCTTCTTCAGCTATTTCTCGTGAACGACGCAAAGCCTCGTTCACCGCCGCCAGAACCAGGTCTTGCAACATTTCCACGTCCTTTTCTTCCAATAATTCGGGCTCGATTTCAATATCTATTATCTCCTGCTGTCCATTACAAACTACCTTTACCATCCCACCACCAGATGAAGCTTCCACCGTTTTTTCTTTCAGCTCCTCCTGCATCTTGGCTATCTTAGCTTGCATCTTCTGGGCTTCCTTCATCAGATTTTTCCAGTTCTGCATCTTCCCACCCACCTTTCGCAATTTCCTCACTTAAGGAATAATCAACTAACACCCCGGAGAAGAGGTCAATAACCTCACCCATCAATGACTTATGATTATGAGAAAGTTGCTCCTCTCTCTTTTCTTTCCTATCTTCTCTTTCCCTCTCTACTTCTACTTCAGGAGCTTTTTCATTTATAACACATTCTATTTTCCAATTCCCTCCTCGTCTTTTAGCCAGGACTTCTTTAAGAATGCTCAAGTTCTCCTCTCTTTCAACGCTCTCTTTGTGAAATTGACAATTAGAGCTAAACGATAAAACAGCATGAGAAGAACCTACTTCTCTAAAGTCAGCCGCTTGCAAAAATGCGTAAAGGGAAATTTTAGCTTTTTTTACCTCTTGCAAAATTTCCGGCCAGAAATTACCGTTATTCTCTTCTGGTTTCTGACTAACTTCTTCTTTTACCGGATTTTCCTCAGGTAATTTTTCCTCGGGCAATCCAGGTTGCGCCAGGCACTTAATTATATCCAATAAACAAAGTTCTAACAACACCCGGGGTTGTGAAGAACGACGAAGCTCAAATTCAAGATAACTTACTCTCTCTAAAGCTTTTTGTAAAGCTTCTTCGCTCACTTGTTTAGTTAGAGATTGCCACTCCTTTCTTATCTTTTCTCTTTTTTTATCCTGCTTTCGAGTAAGACGAAATAGTAGCAACTCCCGAAGATAGCTTTCCAGGCTGTGGCTGATGTCTTCCGGGCTTAAGCCTCTTTGAATCCATTGATTAAGAAGGAGAAGCGCTCCTCCTTTATCACCCTTGATTATGAGCTCAAGAAGCCGAGTAAAGTCCTCGCTATCTATTTCTCTTAAAATCAAGGAAGCAGTAGCTAAATCTACAGGCTCTTCTTCTCCCCAGGCTAAAATTTGTTCCAGCATCCCTTCGGCATCACGCATAGAACCTCCTGCTTTACGAGCTATGAGATAGAAGACTTCCTCTTCAATTGCAGCTCCTTCTTCTCTGGCTATCTCTTCTAACTTTTTCACCACAGCTTCTTCCGGTAGGGGGTTAAAAATGATTTTTACACAGCGAGAAATGATGGTGTCGGGAAGGCGGCGAGGCTCAGTGGTAGCCAGCACAAATATAACGTGTTCTGGTGGCTCTTCCAGGGTTTTGAGCAAAGCATTAAAAGCTTCAGTCGTGAGCATGTGCGCTTCATCGATGATGTAAACTTTGAAGCGAGACTGCAAGGGAACATATTTAACTCTTTCCCGAAGCTCTCGTATCTCATCTATACCCCGGTGAGAAGCAGCATCAATTTCTACCACATCCAGAGAATTTCCCTCCTGGATAGTCCGACAACTTTCGCATTCCCCACAAGGCTGAGGAGTTATTCCTTTCTCGCAGTTAACTGCCATAGCCAGAAGGCGAGCAGTAGTGGTTTTTCCTACCCCTCGCGGTCCACAAAAAAGATAGGCATGATGAAGTCGTTTTTTATCTAAGGAATGGGTTAAAATACGTACCGATACCTCTTGTCCTACTACTTCTTCAAAACGAGATGGTCTCCATTTCCTATAGAGTGACAGGTAAGCCAATGTTCTACCTTCTTAGTTTTCAATAAACTGCCTCTAATCGTGCACCGACATTCGATAATTTCTTCCCAGCCGTAGCAGAGGCAGCAAACTCCGGTTAGGCACCCTTGCGGCACCCGAAGAGCTTCACGTACCGCTGCTCCCTCCCGGGCCTGACGGGGTTAGTAAAGATTCGTCGCGCAAGACCCAACCTTCACCGTTCCGTTCCTCCACCCGGAACTGAAAAGAAAAAACCTCCTGTCGGAATTCAGCCCTGCTGTAGCGGATTGCAGGTACAGGGCACCGCTATCTCCCCGCTTAGCACGATTAGAGGCAAATCTTGGCGGAGAGGGTGGGATTTGAACCCACGAGACAGGTTCAACGCCTGTCTACCCGCTCTCCAGGCGGGCGCCTTCGGCCAGCTCAGCCACCTCTCCTCTTGAGAATAATTATAAAGGGAAAGAGGAAGTTTTACAAGTTTATTTCCATCGAACGCTAAAATCGACTATGAGAGGGCGCTGCCCCTTATAACCCCCGAAAAAAACTAAAAAGCAAATTAGATAGAGTAA
>DGDO01000023.1:0-1772 GCA_002385475.1 Candidatus Sordicultor fermentans
TAAGAGACAGGTATAGAGGTTGCCGTGGTTTTTGCAGTTAACTGTGGCGGACGGGAAAACAAAGGGACTTTGTAACATACCGACCTTTTCCGTAGCGTAGTGGTAAAAGAATTTGACAGATTTTTAGCATTGATAGTGTTATTATTTTGGAGTAAATGGAGTAAAAATTTATCTTAAGGATTACAGTGTGAGAAAAAAAGTTACAATCAAGGACATAGCTCAAGAACTAAATGTTTCAGTAGCTACTGTGAGCCGGGCCTTAAACGGTGAAAAAGGAGTTAGTCCTGATTTACGGAAAAAGATTATAATAAAGGCTCAAAATATGGGCTATTTCCGCTGGCCCTCTCTTAATCTATTAAATGGAGAGTCTAAAAATATGGTAGTTATTTTCCCCGAGAATGATTACTTCTGGGAAAGAGTTGAGAAAGGTGTCGAGGACGCCCAGGAATTATTACAGCACTTTGGGATAGAGATAAAAGTTTTTCGCACTGCCGGCCACAATTTGGCTCAGCAAAACCAGTTGTTGGAAAATATTCTGCAAAAAGGAAACATAGATGGTTTAGCCCTCGTTCCCGCTGATTTTACCCAGTTAGATTACTTCATTAACGCTTTTTATCTCCAGAATGTAGCGGTGGCTACTTTTAATGTGGATGCACCTTTGAGCAAGAGGCTTTTCTATGTAGGGCAAAACTTGAATCAGGCAGGCAAAGCAACAGGAAGAATATTTAATAATCTCTTGAACGATAAAGAAGGGAAAATTAGCATCTTGACCAGTAACAAAAGAGCCCCTTCCCATATGGGTCGATGGCAAGGATTAATCGATTTTGTTCACAAGAAGGGCCTTCCTTTGGATGTTTCTCAGGTAGTGGAGGCCAAAGACGACGAAGAGGCTTATCAAATTACTAAAGATAAGCTCCTCGAAGAAAAAGATTTACTGGGTATTTTTGTTTCTACCGCTTTTGGCAATATAGGAGTGGGAAAAGCTTTAAAAGAAAAAGGGAAAAAAGATCTGGTGGTGGTAGGTAACGACCTGGGAGAGGGATGGATTCCCTACATCAAAGAAGGAATCATTGATTGCTGTCTTTTTCAGGCTCCTTATCTGCAAGGATATTTAACTCTGGTGTTTTTGGCTAAGTTCCTGCTATTTGAAGAAAATCCTCCCAACAAAAACATTTTTCTTCCCATTATTCCCGTTTTTTCCGAAAATCTGGATGGAGACCTTTTGAGCTTTGAACAATGCGTAACAAGACATGCTTCTTTAAGCTATCAGTTTTCAGAGAAAGACACCAGGGAGGAATTTTCGTTGTCTATTGCTGAACAAAAGGAGGTGAGGTAGGAAAGTTAACTATATTCTGGGTTTTAGCTTGTGCAAAGTTAAAATGCTTTAAAGGAGGAAAGTAGATCATGAAGAAGATAGTCAGTTTGTTAGTGGTTTTGTTACTGGTGTGGGGGGTTAGTGCCGTGGCTTTTGCTGGAGAAGTGGAAAAGTCTTTCTGGGGAAACACAAAAGAAGGAGCACCTATATACCTTTATACTCTCACAAATGACAATGGAGTTATGGTGCAGTTGACCAACTACGGGGCTACAGTAGTATCTCTTTATGTCCCGGATAAAGAAGGCAACTTAGGTGATGTAGTGTTAGGTTTCGATAGTGTATCCGATTATGAGAAACCGGACCCTTATAATCCTTATTTTGGTGCTACAATAGGGCGCTATGGTAACCGAATCGCCGGTGGCCAATTTACTCTGGATGAGAAAACTTATACTCTGGC
>DGDO01000023.1:1954-9386 GCA_002385475.1 Candidatus Sordicultor fermentans
GAAGGCCCGGCAGTCCGGTTTAAATATTTGAGCCATGATGGAGAAGAAGGATATCCGGGCAACTTGCAGGTGAGCGTTACTTTTACTTTAACCGACGATAACGAATTGAAAATAAAATATCTGGCCACCACCGATAAACCTACAGTAGTTAATTTAACCAATCATAGTTATTTCAACCTTGCCGGAGAAGGTTCAGGTGATATCTTAGACCACGAGCTAATGATTGTGGCCGATAACTATACGCCTGCCGATGATACGCTTATTCCTACAGGAATTGCTCCAGTAGCGGGAACTCCTCTTGATTTTACCACTCCCCACAAAATAGGAGAGCGGATTGGGGAGTTGATTCGGGAAGAGGGCGATGATCCTTTTAGAGGTTATGATCACAACTTTGTGCTCAATAACCAGACCGGAGAGTTGGCTTTAGCTGCTCGAGCAAAAGAATCCAGCACTGGCCGGGTAATGGAAGTTTACACTACTGAACCTGGAGTGCAGCTTTACACTGGAAATTGGGTGAACACTCGGGGGAAAGAGGGCAAGCTCTATGGACAATTTTCCGGTTTTTGCCTGGAGACTCAGCACTATCCTGATTCTCCTAATCATCCCGACTTCCCCTCCACGGTTTTAAGACCGGGTGAAGTTTATTCTACAGTAACTATTTACAAGTTTTTGGTGGAAGAATAGGTCAAATCCTCCTCCCCTGCCCCATGAGGCAGGGGAGGAATGGAGGAGAGGTGGGATGAACTCCAGGGAAAGAGTGAAAATTGCTCTCGAGCATCGTGAACCAGACCGGGTGCCGGTTACAGCCAGTTTTACTCCTGAATTTGCCCAGCGCCTGCGAAACTATTTTGGCTTACCTTCTCACTTTTCCAATCCTCATGGAGGAGAAATTCACGATTTAGAAGAAACTCTGGGATTGGATATAATTCAGTATGCAGTAGGGATAGGTAACTCTTTCTACGCTTCAGAGGAGAGGGAATACATCTGCGATTGGGGAATAAGATGGCGGCAGGTAGAATATGAAACTCCCTTTGGAGTGGGTCACTATACTGAAATAGCTGAACATCCTTTAGCTGGTGATAAACTCTACCAGTATGTTCCTCCCGACCCTTACCGAGAGGAGCTTTACACTCCTTTAGGAAGGGTGATGGAAAAATATGGTGAAAAATATTTTATACTGGGAGTTACGGTATGCACTATTTTTGAGGCTGCCTGGTATTTGCGGGGGATGGATCAATTACTTATGGATATGATAGAGGATGAAGAAAAAGCCAATTATGTTCTGGATATCCCTTTTCATTTTCACTTAGAGGCGGCTAAAAGGCTGGTGGAAATGGGAGTTGATGGTATCTGGTTGGGAGACGATGTGGGTTCGCAGAAGGGGATGTTGATTTCTCCGGAGTTGTGGCGAAAATACTTGAAACCCCGAATGGCTACCATCTGCCGGGAATTAAAAAATATCAATCCCCATCTAAAAATCGCTTATCATAGCGATGGAAATATTTACCCCATTATTCCTGAATTAATAGAAATAGGTATAGACGTTCTCAACCCTGTGCAGCCCCGGGCCATGGACCCCGCTTTTTTGAAAGAGCGCTATGGAAATAAGCTCTCTTTCTGGGGGACTATTGATGAGCAACACACTCTTCCTTTTGGAACCACAGAAGAAGTAGAAAAAGAAACCCGGGAAAGACTGAAAGTGATGGCTCCGGGAGGAGGTTTTATTATTTCTCCCACCCATCACGTGCAGTTGGATACTCCTCTCGAGAATTTCCTTGCTTTTTTAGAAACGGTCAAAAAATATGGTTACTATCCCCTCAGTTTTTAGGGTAAAATAATAGTGAAGGAGGTGAAGGTTTTTAAATTTTTCGGGGAGTTAAAAATAGCTTTAAGTAGTTTATATTTAAAACCTAAAAGGAGGTTTAACTCATGAAAAGAACTCGTTGGTTAGTGGTGTTTCTGGTGATAGGTTTACTGGTATTGGGTAGTAGTTTTGCTTTTGCCGAGGGCAAGAGATTTGAAGGGATTAAAGTGCGTTTCTTCTGCGGAGGCGCTCCAGGAGATCCCTTTGCCAGCGTAGTTTATAAAGGGGCTCAGTTTGCCGAAGAAGACCTGGGATGCACTGTGGAATATGTCTTTTCCGGTTGGGATCCGGAGAGAATGGTGGTCCAGTTCAAAGAAGCAGTAGCTTCCGATGTGGATGGTATTGCCATCATGGGGCACCCCGGTGATGATGCTCTGGAAACTCATATCGATGAAGCTTTCAGTAAAGGCATCATAGTGACTTCTCAAAATACCACCCTTCCCCGGGCGGAAGAAAAGTATAAAGCTCGCGGATTTGGCTATGTAGGGCAGGAGCTTTATGAATCAGGAGTTACCCTGGGTAAGGGATGTGTGGAGATGTTTGATTTAAAATCTGGAGATCGAGCTATGGTTTGGGGGTTGCTCTCTCAACCCACTCGAGGATTAAGAACCAAGGGAGTCATCGATGCTCTGGAAGAAGCAGGACTAACGGTAGACTACATAGAAATTTCTCCTGAGGTCAATGCCGATGCTCCTTTAGGAGTTCCGATTTTTACCGGTTATGTCTCTTCTCATCCTGATGTAAAATTGGTAGTTACCGACCATGGTTCTTTAACTGCTACTTTGCAGACTTTCTGCCAGGCTGCCGGTTTAGGACCGGATGATGTGGTAGGAGCTGGTTTTGACCTTTCATCTGCTACTTTGGAAGCTATTCGAAGTGGATATACCGATTTGGTTCTGGACCAGCAGCAATTTCTACAAGGCTATCTTCCCGTTTTGCAGCTGTGCATGACCATCAAGTATAAGTTTTCCGGACTTCACATTGACACCGGGTCAGGTTTGGTCCATGCTGGAAACGTGGAAGAAATTGCTCCTTTAGTAGAGGAGGGAATCAGATAATTGGCTGACCCATCTGAAGTTCTGGTTAAAATGGTAAATATTTGCAAATCTTTTGGGCATGTAGAGGTATTGCGAGACGTTAACTTTGAAGTAGGGTACAATGAAGTAGTAGGTCTTTTAGGAGACAACGGAGCTGGTAAATCTACCTTGATTAAGATTTTGACCGGAGTCCACCGTCCTGACCGGGGAGAGATCTACTGGAAAGGGCAGAAACTGGAAGATTACTCAGTTGCCAAAGCTCGAGAGCTGGGGATTGAGACTGTCTTTCAAGAAAGGGCCCTGTGTGAGCAGCATACTATATGGAGAAACATATTTATGGGAAGAGAAATAACCAAACCTGGGGGACTTATTGATATCCAGAGAGAAAGAGAAGAAACAGAAAGAATCATGAAAGAGCTTATGGGCTTCACTTCTTCTGCTCTCTCGGTAGATTCTGAAGTAAGAGGCCTCTCGGGGGGAGAAAAGCAAGGAGTAGCTATTGCCCGAGCTCTGCATTTCCAGGCTGACCTTATCATCCTGGATGAGCCTACCACCGGTCTTTCTCTTTCTGAGACCCAGAAGGTGCTGAATTTTGTGGAAGATATCAAGAGACAGGGAAAATCTGCTATATTTATTACCCACAACATTTATCACGTTTATCCGGTGGCTGACCGCATAGTGATTCTGGATCGGGGTAGGGTGGTGGGTGAGTTCCAAAAAGCAGAGGTTACTCTCGAGGAATTGGTAGATAAATTATACCTGGTGGCTCAGACGGGAAGCCTTAATAATCGGGGAGAGGGGTCTTCACCTTCAGCTCCAGAAGGAAACAATGATCTTCAATCTCTCATGCCTTAAAGAAATTTGGATCTTTAACCTAGAACAGTTAGAACAAAGTTTTTAATATAAGGGTAGAGAAAGAACTTTTCAGATAATTCTTTCTCTACCCCTAAAATTCTGGATTATAGTAGGGGGATTCTTGATGAAAACGGAGCAAAGCTTTTTTTCTCGGCATCGGCTACAAGTTAGTGTTATGTTGGTTTTTCTGGGGGTTTTAGTCCTTTTTATTGTCGGTAGTCCTCAGACCTTTCTTTCTCCTAACATCTACTATGCTTTTATGTCCAATATCCCCTTTTTTGGTATTTTAGCGCTCTCTTTGACGCTGGTGGTAATATGCGGGGAGATGGACCTTTCTTTTCCCTCCATCATGGGGTTTGCCGGATATGTGTTTACTGTGGCTTTTCATGGTACTCAAAGTGTAGGATTGGCCTTGCTGATTTCTGTCCTGGTAGGATTGGGAGCAGGGTTGATGAACGGTTTGTTGATAGTAAAGTTAGACCTTCCTTCTCTCGTGGTGACCATTGGTACTCAATTCTTCTGGGCTGGTGTTACCCAGGTTTTAAGTGGAGGACTGGGAAAAACTTTAGTTCCTACCAAAGCCAGTCCCTTGTATCCAGTGCTCGTGGGTAGAATTGGAGGGAAACTGCCAGCTCAGATGCTCTGGATGGCGGCTATTGCTTTTATACTCTGGTTAATTTTGAATCATCACCGCTTTGGAGCTCATATTTATTTTACCGGTGACAATCCTCAAAGTGCCCGAGTCATGGGAGTTAATGTGGATCGGGTAAGAATGTTCGTTTTTACCCAAATGGGGGGTTTCGCTGCTTTTGCTGGAGTGTTGGCCAGTTTGGAAGTAGTTTATTTTTGGCCTACTCTGGGGCAAGGGTACATGTTAAAAACCATGGCAGCCGTATTTCTGGGAGGAACTCCAGTAACCGGAGGAGTGGGAACGATTTTTGGTACTTTTATGGGCTCTATAATCATCGGCATGTTGGAAGCAGGAATCATTGCTATGGGCATGACCGGATTCTGGACTCAACTGGTGTATGGTTTAATAATTGTGGTCTCTGTGGCTATGTATTCGGTTATGGGGAGGAGAAAGTAGGCCTGTAAGCCGAGTTCTGTATTCCCCGCAGGGAACGACAACCATCTGTCTGGGGGGTTAGTTACCTAACCCCTCAAGCGGCCAACCCGAAGGTCAGCGAGCCACCTCATCCCTTCCTATTTGGCCTTGCTCCGGGTAGGGTTTGCCAAGCGCGCCAGTCACCTGGCGCCTGGTGAGCTCTTACCTCACCTTTTCACCCTTACCTTTTTTGGCGGTATCTTTTCTGTGGCACTTTCCGGGAGTCACCTCCCCTGGGCGTTACCCAGTACCCTGCTCTATGGAGCTCGGACTTTCCTCAGGATTCCTCCCGCGGTTGTCCGGCCTACTTTCTCCCTATTTTAAAACTCAATTTCTGAGTTAATATTTCCGAAGCCAGACGGTCAGCTTTTTGATTTTCTTCCCGGGGTATGTGGAAAATCTCAAAATGGCCGAGTTTGTGGATTTTTCTCTGTGCTTCTTGATAAAGAGGAAGCAAGCGAGAAGACTTTACCTGATATAGATGGTTTATTTGTTTTACAAGGAGCTGGCTATCGGAGAAAACTCGAAGTTTTTTCCCCCCTCGCTCTAAAACCTGATCCAGCACTGCAAGCAGAGCTCGATATTCTGCTTCATTGTTGGTGGCGATCCCGATTCGGGCAGCGGTTTCCATGATGATAGTTCCCTCTTCATTGCCCAATATAAAAGCATAAGAGCTCTCTCCGGGGTTTCCTTTAGATGCTCCATCGATGAAAGCGATGAGCTCTTTACTTTCGGTTAAGGAATCGACCACAGTTGGGGCACCGTACTAATTCTTCTCCCTTACGCACAGCTTTAACCGCAGCTAATGGGACGGTTAGGTTGCATCCTTCGCAGGTTTCTCCACTTAAATAAGTGACCGGGTCAGGGAATTTTCTTCTCAATTCTTCATAAGTGGAAACTATTTCCTGGGGTAGAGAAGCGATTATTTTTTCTCTTTCTCTTTCCTTTTCTGAAATTGATTTTCTTATGGTTTCTAATTCTTCCTGCAACTGATTGAGCAAGAGGAGAAGGTTCTTCTCTTTTTGGGAATAAAATTGGGTCTTTTCCTGAATTTCTTCCTGTAATTCTTCAGCGTTTTCTAAAGAAGTGATAACGCTATCTTCTAAGGAGCTTTTACTTTCTTCTAATTTTTCCATTGTTTTTTCCCACTGAGACAGTTCTTTGGGAGAGCTGATTTCCCCGCTGTAGAGTTTATTTTTGGCGGCTTTTAATTTTTCTTCCAGCTCTTTCAACTCCAGCTCTTCCCGGGCTAACTGGAGGCGTGCTTTTTCAAAATTATGTTTCTTCTCTTCCAGGTTGGCTTTTAGTTCTTCTAATTGCTTATTAATATCGACTATTTCTTCTTCTTTTTTGATTATTTTTCTCTTCTCGCTGTCTATTTTGAGGTCGATATCCTGTAAAGCCAGAAGGGTCTCTAAAATTTCACTCATTTCTTTTTTCCTCGGTTTCAAAATTTAACTCTACTTTTAATCCTTGTTTATCAACTTCCTCTTTCAGATATTTATATATTTCCTTTAAAGCTTTTCTTTCTCCTTCCTCGTGAGGAATAGAGTAATAAGTTATACCCCACAGGTTTAGCCTGGCTATATCATGATGGGAGAGGTCTCCGCTCAAAAAAGCTTGAGGTTTTTCTTTTATCACTCTCTCTAAAAGACCTTTCCCGCTTCCAGGGCAAAGAGCTATCTTTCGGTAGTGGATGGGAAAATCAATGTCGGGATAGTGAGCTACCAGAGGAAAAGCAAGAGAGATTCTCTTTTCTAACTCTTCCTGGGAAACGGGGGAAGAGAGAGTAACCATCCTTCCTAAACCCGTGTCTCCGGAGGAAAAAAGAGGGTAGACATCAACAACTGGTTGCTCATAGGGATGAGAAGAAAAAATGTTTTCTACCACCTGAGGCAAAAAACTCTCTTCCACGTTGACCTCTATCCTGATTTCTTCTGCCTCTTCTCTTTCTCCCACTTTTCCCAAAAAAGGGTGAGCTCCTTCTTGAGGTCGAAAAGTTCCTTTTCCGGAGAGAAGAAAACTACATTCTTCATAGTTGCCTATTTTCCCCCCTCCAGAAGAAAAACAGGCCTCTAGTACTTTATCTCGGTGAGAAGGAGGGACAAAAGTAACCACTTTAAATTGCCGAAGGGAATGGGGTTCGAGAGGTTGTATTTTTCCCTCCAGAGATAAAATCTTTATCCACTGTTCGGCCAGGCCATTTTTAGCACTATCTAAGTTGGTATGATGGGCAAGGATGGAAACTTTTTGGTGATAAAGCTCTCCTAACATAGATATCCACGGGTCATCAATGGAAAGAGAAGTAATAGGCTCCCAGATGGGTGGGTGATGAAGATAGAGAAAGTCATAGTTTTCTGTTATCGCTTGACGAAATACCCGGGGATTTAGCTCTAAAGCTACCAGTATTTTTTCTACCTGGTCTTGCCCTTTAATTTGCAAACCAGTGGGATCAGAAGGGAAAGCAAGAGAGGAAGGAAAAATCGCTTCCAGGAAGCCAATTACAGTTTCTAATCTTTCCATCTTCTCTCCATCAAATAGAATGGTGGGCCCACCCGGATTCGAACCAGG
>DGDO01000023.1:9581-23758 GCA_002385475.1 Candidatus Sordicultor fermentans
GGGCCCACCCGGATTCGAACCAGGGACCGACCGGTTATGAGCCGGCTGCTCTACCGCTGAGCTATGGGCCCTCAAGGCGAAATAAATATTAGCATATTATTGCTTTCTTATCAAGCTTTGTCCAGGATAGGATAAAAATACATATTTAACCACCAGGTCTTTGCAATCTCGCTTCCATTGTGTTTTTGCAACTACCGAGAGATGTTTTTCTCTTCCGGTAGTTTTCATGTCTGATAGCTTTTTGTTTACGCTCTGAGGGGCTATGAGGGGGGGATTTATCCCCTTTATAAGTTCTTTTTATCTCACGCTGCAGGATATTCTTTTTATTGGTAGGTTGGTAGGAGGTTTTCTGCTGGCGGAGGGGGCGGGACTCGAACCCGCATCGCCTTTCGGCTTACCGGTTTTCAAGACCGGCTCCTTGCCAATTCGGGACACCCCTCCCCGTTTCCTTGTTTATTATACTTTAAAAGAAGAGCTTTCTTCAACCCCCGGACATGGAATGATAGGCATCTTCGATAAATTTCTGTACTTTTATTCCATCCTCTAAAGTAGCTCCCCGGGCATCTCTTCCGGCAAAGCGCAGTAGAAAGTCATGAGCACAAGCCATGTGGGCATTTATCCACCCCAGGGGGAATTTTCCCGGAAGGGCAAAAGGAGGAGGGAATTGAGAAATAGTTTCCAGTGCCTTAAACCCTCTGTTTCCTCCCAGGGGAGAAGCCTTATCTTTTAGGTCGTAAATCTCAAGATAATTGGGTTGCATAGAATTATACCGGATAGCGCCTTTCCTTCCCTCTATTTCTAATCTCAGCTCATCAGCACTCCCTGTGGATATCCGGCTACTTTCTATGCTTCCTTCGCCACCATCTGCTAGGTCAAAAAGAACCAAAGACCAGTCATCTACTTTTACATCTCTCCCATTTCTCTCGGGGATAAAAGTCTTTCCCCAGGAAGCTTTGATGTTTGCTTCTTCTCCTGTTAAATAGAATAAGAGATCCACAAGATGAGAGCCTAAATCCAGCAGTGCCCCTCCACCGGATAACTCCTCATCCAGACGCCAGCTCCAGGGACGCTCTACATCTAAGTAGCCGGAGTGAAGATACAAAGCTCGGAACCGGAGAATTTCTCCTAAGAACCCTTCCTGAATCAACTCTTTAGTCCGCCAAAGGGCCGGAACAAAGCGATTCTGAAAAACCACTCCCAGGAGAACATTTTCTTCTTTTACCACTTCCTCCATTGCCAGGGCTCCTTTTAAATTAGAGGAGAGAGGTTTATCGCAGTAAATAGCTTTCTTAGCGCAAGCCGCTTTGTTTACTACCTCCTGGTGCAGAACGTTGGGAAGGGCAACTACCACGATATCGATATCCTCTCGATTGATTAGCTCAGAAAAAGAAGAAGTGACAAAAGCAACGCCGGTCTCTTCTTTGACTTTCTGGGCAGTTTCAGGACGAGAGGTGGCTATTCCTCGAATTTCAGGAAGGCAGGGAAGGTCATGATAACAATAAGGAATGCAAGAGAAAGCGAGGGCGTGAACCCGACCGATAAAACCAAACCCCACTATGCCTATTCCTATTTTCTCCATTTATCAAGCCTCAAATTGGGGGGTTATAGATTTTAGTCCCCTGAGATAAGGCCGGAGAGCTTCGGGAATGGTCACTGTCCCATCTTCTTCCTGGTAATTTTCCAGGATGGCTACCAGAGTTCTACCCACTGCCAATCCCGAACCATTTAGAGTGTGCACATAGCGCACTTTGCCTCCCTGGTCGCGAAAGCGGATATTGGCTCTCCGGGCCTGGAAATCTTCAAAATTACTGCAAGAAGAAATTTCCCGGTATCTATTTTGAGAAGGAATCCATACCTCAATATCATAGGTTTTGCTGGCGGAAAAACCCAGATCACCGGTACACAATACCACCACCCGATAGGGAAGATTGAGAATTTGCAACACTTCTTCGGCATCCTGAAGAAGTGTCTCCAGCTCTTCATAGGAGTTTTCAGGAAGAGCGAACTTCACCAACTCTACTTTGTTAAACTGGTGTTGACGGATTAAGCCTCTCACATCTTTTCCATAAGAGCCTGCTTCTCTTCGAAAACAGGCACTATAAGCCACGTAATATAAGGGAAGCTCTTCTTCCCGGAGGATTTCTTCGGCGTGTAAATTGGTAACCGGGACTTCTGCCGTGGGGATGAGGTGAAGGTCATCCTGACAATGATAAAGGTCTTCATAAAATTTGGGAAGCTGCCCGGTGCCAATTAAAGATTTGGTGTTAACTAAAAAAGGAGGAAATATTTCCCGGTAGTGGTGTTTTTGGGTGTGGAGGTCTAACATAAAGTTAGTGAGTGCTCGCTCCAGGAATGCTCCCTCGCCTTTTAATACGGTAAAGCGAGAAGAGGCAATTTTTGCTCCTCGCTCAAAATCCAGAATATCCAATCCTTCCCCAATTTCCCAGTGAGGACGGGGGGTAAAGGAAAAATGTCGCGGCTCTCCCCACTGTTTTACTTCTTGGTTGTCATTTTCATCTTTTCCTACTGGGACTGTGGGATGGGGAATGTTGGGGAGGAAGAGCAGTTTCTCCCTCCATTTTTCCTCTGCTTCCCGGAGTTTTTCCTCTTCTTCTTTTATTTTTCCCGCTATTTTTTCCCCTTCCTGAAGTGCATCTTGAGGGTCTTTGCCCTCTCTTTTCAGGGAAGCTATCAGCCGGGAAATCTCGTTTCTCTTCTGGCGCAAGATATCTACTTCTCGCTGTGCAGCACGTCTTTCTTCATCCCAGGAGAAAAGCTCCTCCAGAAACCCGGAATCCATTCCCCTTTTTTGCAGAGCTTCTTCCACAGATTCTTTGTTTTCTTTTATCCATTTCCAATCTAACATTTTATTTTTCCTCTCATCCTTTGATTACTCCTAAGGGGCGGGCATAAACCACTTTTTTTGAAATTCCCGCTCTTTCCACCACTTCTACTACTTCTCCTACATCTTTGTACGCTTCCGGGATTTCTTCTCGCAAAGTGGCTTTACTTTCCGCTTGAACTAAAACTCCTCGCTCTTTTAACTCATTAGCTATGTTTCTTCCTCTAGAGCGCCGGTCGGCTTCGGAGCGGCTCATCACTCTACCTGCCCCGTGACAGGTGGAGCCGAAAGTTTCTTGCATGGCTAACTCTGTTCCCACGAGAATATAGGAGCCCGTTCCCATGTCTCCAGGAATTAAAACTGGCTGACCCACCTCTCGATAGCGAGGAGGAAGAGCAGGACTGCCGGCACTGAAAGCCCGGGTGGCGCCTTTTCGGTGAACGCAGAGCTTCATCTTTTGTCCTTCCACTTCGTGCTCTTCCCACTTGGCAATATTGTGAGCCACATCATATAGAGTAAACATTCCTAAACTGGCAGCCGATTTCTGAAAAACTTGCTCGAAAATTTCTCGCACCCAGTGGGTGATGAGTTGACGATTAGCCCAGGCGAAGTTGGCACTGCAGGCCATAGCCGAAAAATATCTTCTTCCTTCTGGAGAATCACAGGGTGCGCAAGCCAATTGGCGGTCGGGAACTTTTATGTCATAACGGTTCATGGCTTTTTGCATTTCTTCCAGATAATCAGTGCATACCTGGTGTCCTAAACCCCGGCTTCCGGTATGTACCATAATGATTACCTGCCCGGGAAAAAGCCCAAAAACCTCTGCTAAATCAGGACGAAAAACTCGCTCTACCACTTCTAACTCTAAAAAGTGGTTTCCCGAACCCAGGCTTCCTAATTGGCCTTTTCCTCGCTCTCGAGCTTTGCTGCTCACTGTCTCCGGGTCTGCGCCTTCCATAGCTCCCCTTTCTTCTATGTTTTCTTCATCCTCTTTAAATCCAAAACCCCGGCTGATGATGTAGCGTGCTCCTTTTTCCAGAACTTTTTCTAACTCGGGGATGGAGAAGGAGAGTTTGCCTTTGGAACCTACTCCCGAGGGGATATTAGTAAAAAGAAGGGAAAGGAGTTTCTCAAGATGCGGCCTTACCTCTTCTTCGGTGAGGTTGGTTTTTATCACCCGCACTCCACAGTTGATATCAAAACCTACTCCTCCAGGAGAAATGACTCCCCCCTTCTCCTGGGTAGCTGCCACTCCGCCAATGGGGAAACCATATCCCCAGTGAATATCGGGCATGGCTAAAGAGCGTCCCACAATTCCCGGAAGACAGGCTACGTTGGCCACCTGCTCCGGTGCCTGATCTTTGCGAATGGCAGAAATCATCTTTTCACTGGCATAAATCATGCCGTCGGTGAGCATCCCCTTTTTGTAGCTGCGGGGAATTAGCCACCGCCAATCGTCGACTTTTTGCAATGGTCCTTTCCAGGCCTCAGCCATGGTATAAGTCCTCCTTTTCAAATATCAAAATAAACTTGGGCTCGCCAGAGCTGGGGTCTTATTTCTTCTACCTTTACCTCGTAATAGGTACAGGCTTTGACTACCCGCTGAACGTGGTGTTTTTGAGTATCGAGAGGCTCTCCTTCTACTTGGGCTTTGAGGTAATATTGTCCTAATTCTTGAATGTTAAACTCTTTCAATAGTACTTCCTCAGCTTCAAAAAGGTAAAGAAGCTCGTTGAGCCAGGTGACCAGTAGATCTTCATAATCACTTCCTTCCACTTCTACCTGGGTAGCAAATCCTCCGTTCACTTCCTCTACATTGCAGATGAGAGAAAACATTCCCAGAGCGGCATTGGCAAATACCTCTTCTTTGGTCTCTCCCCAGGCTACTAATCCCACATCAGCGGTATGGTCTAAAATTTCAAATTTATTCATTTCTATCCCTCAAGAGCCTAAAGGAGCTGTCTCTTTGATGTGAAATATTTCTTTAATTTTTCTAACCAGAATTTCTGTGGCGTTCGAAAAAGCTTCTTCCGTACTTCCCCCGATGTGAGGAGTGCAAATCAAATTGGGGAGAGAGAGGAGCTCCTGGTCCATAGGAGGCTCCACCTCGTAAACGTCTAACGCTGCTCCTCCCAGATATCCTTCCTCTAGTGCTTTTCCCAAGGCTTTCTGATTTATAACTTTCCCTCGAGAGGTGTTTATGAGATATGCTCCCTTTTTCATTTTGTGTAAAACTTCTTCAGAAAACATTCCCTCTGTTTCCTGATTAAGAACTACATGTATGGACACGATGTCGCTTTGCTCCAGCAGCTCTTCTAATCGCGCAATCCTTTTTATTCCTCTTTTGGTAAATTCCTCATCAGGAACGTAGGGGTCATAGGCCAGGACTTCAGCTCGTAGAACTTTAACTATTTCCGCTACTCGCCGACCGATGCCTCCGAATCCTATTATTCCCCAGGTTTTACCTTCTATTGTTTTTCCTGTGTATTCTCCCTTTAACCATTTTCCTTCCTTCAGGGAATGGCAGGTAGGATAGATATAGTGCAGAAGGGCGATAGCCAGCCCGATGGTGAGTTCTGCTACGCTGGAAGCAGAAGCCTCCGGGGTGTTGACCACTTTGATACCTCGCTCTTCACAGGCTTTGCGGTCGATGTTGTCCGTTCCCACTCCCGGTCGAGCTATCACTTTTAGTTGAGGAGCATTCTGAATAATGTGAGCGGTAACTTTCGGTTTGGAGCGAACAACAAAGACCTGCTTATCTTGAATAGCTTTTATGATTTCTTCCTCACTATCGGAGGATAGAACTTCTACCGGGCCTATTTCTTGTTCTAACCTTTCTACCATTTCTTTAGGAATTCCTGCTGCTCCCAAAATTTTGATTTTTTCACTCATTATCATACACCTCCCAAACTCGGGTTAAGCTTTTAGCTAAATCCACCGCCACTCCCTGAGCTTTTAAGGCTCTACCCAGAGTGGCAATTATATTAGCAATATCGAAAGCACAAAAGCAATCTGAATGTTCTATTAAAATTATTTTTCCCTGAAGTTTAGTCTCGCCTCCTATTGTTGTTATTCCTTCTTCCTTGAGGAAAGAAGTGATTTGTTCTGCTTCTACCTCTTCTTGAACTTTTATAGCGGTAACCGAGGGAGAAGCAATATATTCATCTTTTACCAGTAACTCTAAGCCTAAAGCTTCTATTCCCCGCCTTAACATCTGGGAGAGTTTTTGCCGGCGGGAAAAAATATTCTCCAAACCCTCTTTTTTGATTGTCTGCACAGTTTCATCCAGACCGAAAAGGAAGGATACCGGAATACAGGGACTTTCTGGAGTAGGGTGGTGGAAATATTTTCGCGTCTGAGCCAAATCCCAGTAGTAACGAGGACAACGAGCTTTGGCATTATATTTCCAGGCTTTATCATTTACGCTGAAAAGGGAAAGATAAGGATCTGGAGCTATCAGGTTTTTCGGGGAAGCAACCACTACATCTACTCCCCATTCATCGGTTTTTAAATCAACAACTCCTAAAGAATTCAGGGCATCTACTAAAAAGAGGAGATGGTGTTTCTGACACACTTTCCCTAACTTTTCTATATCAGCTACTACTCCGGTGGAAATTTCATTATGGGTAATGAAAACTCCTTTTATGTCTTTTCCTGCCTCACTTCGCAAGAGAAGCTCCACATCCGGGGCAGTTATTACCTCACCCCGTTCACTTCCCAGGCGAAGCACCTGAAGGCCGAACCGTTCTGCAATCTGAGCCCATCGATTTCCGCTCTCTCCCATTATTCCGAATAGTACTTTATCCTGAGGAGAGAAAAAGTTAACCACTGCTCCCTCTAAAGCGCCAGCTTCTCCCCCGGGAAGGATCAAAACTTCGTTCTTGGTTTGAAAAACATCCTGCAAACCCCCCATTGCCCTCTCGAGGAGTGCTTTAAAAGCTTCATCCTGGTAACAGGTGATTTTCTGCGCTCTACCTTGAAATGCCCTCCGGGGGGTTGGGGTAGAGCAGGGAGCTATCAAAAAAGGTGTTTTCACTACGTTTCTCCTTCCTCGCTTTATGGTATATAACAAAAAACTCTCGCCCCCAGGGGCGAGAGTTTCTCGCTGTGCCACCCTCATTCGGTGGTTTTATCCACCCTCGTTTATTTAACGCTTAAGGCGGAGGGAATTACTTGTTTTCCTTCCCTCGGCTCCAGAGCGGATTCAGGAAGAAGAAATACCGGCTTCCACATAACCCGGCTTTCTGTTATTTCTCCTTTCCCCCTACTACTCTCTTTCTCAGCCGTTTCTTATTCTGAATGTACAAGTAATATAGCACACCCCAGGGTAAAGTCAAGAAGGGAGAGGCTGCTTTTCTGACGCTATCATCTTTGGATTAAAAAACCCCAGGTGAGAAAAAAGTGGCTTACAACTCTGATAACTTTTGGAGGCTACATGAGGAGGGTTATCTAAAAAAAAGAAGGGGTTTTTGACCCCTTCTTTTTTTTAGGCCTTGCTTACAGTCCCAGTAAAGTTTCAATTTCTTCTTCGTGGTGCATCTCTTCTCCCATTATGTGCCGGATGAGATGTGTAGTGACAGGGTCTTTGGTTTGAGAAGACTGTAGGAATTTCATGAGGTCATCATAAACTCCTATGGCTCCTTGCTCTGCCACGTGTACTGCTTTCAGTATTCCCACATAATCGGATCTGTCTTCAGGTATATCTATTTTGGGATAATTCGCGTTTTTGGTAATAGCATCCCAGTCATCCAGCGGTTCTCCTCCCAGCTGGATAATTCGTTCGGCTAGTTCTTCTGAGTGTTCGAGCTCTTCTTGGGCGATTTCCTCCAGCTGATCGGCGATTGTATTGGCATGGATACCTTTGACCAATAGAGCTGCGGTCTTGTAATAAAAGTAGGCTATTAGCTCGTCTGCGTAGGCTTTGTTGAGCAATCTAATTAGCTCGTCGGCAATGTCTTTAACTAACTCCCTTGTTTTTTGTGCCATTCAGATCCCTCCCTCTTAAATGTTTTATTGAATTACGCTCACTATACTACAAACCCATTTTAGCCTAATCCGGCTCTTGATGTCAAACGCTAACTGGAGGCTGTTTGAAAAACAGACAGCCCACGGTGTAAGCGAAAAACATGAAGGACAAAAAGTAAGAGAGCAAAAACCACTGAGGAAAGAACATTTTCCTCAGTGCTCGCGGCACCCCTCTTTTTCGTCACTCTGAATGTATTTATCAGGAGTCCATGTTATTAAGGACAAAAGTATGTGGATTTACGATAGAAAGTTTTTAAAATGACGGAAGGGGGAGGGTTCCTTTTCTCATTTCAAAAAGCAAGATACATTATACTAAAACTCGGGATTACCACCGGACGGCCTGCGGCGTAAAATTAAAAAAGCTTGAAAGACGAAGACTGCCGGGAGAAAAGTCCTCTCTCAGCGAAAAGACGAACTCGCAGTAACTGTGATAGATGACAAGAATCTCCATCTCTGGGAGAGAAAATTCTTGTCAGGGAGTATTATCCCTTGCCATAGCATTCATGATAGCAAGAAGCTTCCTCGTGCGAGAGTTTAGTTACTTTAGAGGCTTTTTCTTTCTCTATAAGTGTTCATGGAATTCTCTAATTACCGGGTTACACCTTATGGCTGAAAGGGTATTAAGAAAACATATTCAGCTATGAGATGAGCATCTGTAGCATCAGTTTTAGCTAGCCCCTCTGAGACTCGAGGTAGGCCCTTACTTCTGGTGGGGCTGACTACTGACATAGGGGAATTTTGAGAGGATGAAACCGCTACTAAAGGCCTTTCATATCCTTCTCTCCTTTCACTAATTAAGGAAGGATTTATCTTCTGGAGAGCAAGAAAGAGCTTCTATATTCCTTCTCCGGTATTAGGGAATGTGGTGGATTTCTTTGAACCATAAACTTATGGATGTCTGATTAAAGATTTCAGGCATAGTCAAGCCCCCTTTTTGCCGTAGAAGTGGGCGGTTTCCTCATCATCTCAACAGTTCTCATAGTCTTTCTTTCCCGGCCTTGAGCTTGAGGAGGACTTTCTATTTTCCCGAGCACATAAGATGGCTCAGAGCTATCACTTGCTGGTAATTATATCCAGCCTGTCAATTTTGGCGGTATTTATTTTCCTACCCCCTTAGCTTTAAATTTAGCTAGGTTCTTTTTTTAAAATAATTTGTTTTTGTGTTGATTCGGACTTTTATTATATTTGGTCATAGACTAAAATGTAAGGGACCTCTTGAGCTGGAAAGAAGAGCAAGCTGTATTTATCCTGTAGATGTACAGGATGGAGAGAGTAAGGAAATGGGTAGTATTATTATGATGCAGCACTAAAGGTTAGTATAACAAAAGAGGTACTGAATGAGGGGAGACTATGTAAAGAGTATCCAGGTGAGTACACAGATACGCCCCGACCAGATAATAAGGCAGAAGAAATAACTATTTAAGGAACTACCATTGATATTTAGTGATAAGAAAGCGAGGCTGAACATTAAGGAACTGGAAAGAGGACCACGTTATAGAAACAGACAATAAGGAAAAGCATAAAATGATAGAGCTAATGAATACCGAAATAATAATACATAGACAATTTGAACTTATGGAACCTCCTTGCTCTTCCTGCTGCTGTGGGTAGTAAAAGAGGGTGAGGATTATAATCTACTTCTTATGAAAATCAGTAGAGATGGCAGAGATTGGCTATTTGATAGTATTTTCGCAGAGAGGCTTCGCAAATCCTCTGAACCCGGAACCCCTCCGGGAAGTGTACTCAGGGCCGGGGGGGGGAGAGAAAAGAAAAACAAACAGGCTGGAACAATTTACCTTAAAAATCTCTTTTTGTCTTGACGTCGGGATCCACCAATGATGTAAGAAGAGGGCAGGTTTATGGATGTTTTTAAGCGGTTGTGGACTTATGTACGACCTTATAAGTTACAGTTTATACTGACTACTATTGTCCTTCTGGCTGCGGTAGGGGTGGGTATGGTTGGCCCCTACCTGACAGGGTTATTGATAGACAGAGTCATAAGAGCCGGAGAACTTGACTTATTGCGGTTATTAACTGTGGGTCTTGTGACAGCAAGTGTTGTGGGATCTGTACTGCAATATACCCACGGCTATTCCTTTGAGGACCTTTCTCAAAAAGTCATTTATTCTATTCGCCATGATATGTATAATCATCTTCAACAAGCCTCTTTTTCCTTTTATGATGAGGCACATACAGGTGAGCTTATGTCGCGCCTGACTGGTGACCTGGAGGGGGTACGGGTCTTTATGGTGGGAGGTTTTCCCATGCTGGTATCTAGCATGGTAACCTTTGTAGGTGTGACTATTGTTCTTTTTAATATGAATGCTAAGCTAACCCTGGTATGTCTATCTTTTTCGCCACTTTTGGCTATAACGGCTGTAAGCTTTGAAAAAAAGGTAAAGCAAGCACATAGCGATATACGCCACCAGATGGCAGCCTTCAACCGCTTTCTCCAGGAGAACATAACCGGCATACGAGTGGTGAAAGCTTTTGCTCGTGAGAAATACGAAATAGAGCGGTTTCGAGCTGAGAATAGTAAGGTCTATGAAAAAAACATGATAGCAGGATTGCTGAACGGCCGTTTTGGACCACTGCTTGAATTTTTAAGCAGCATGAGTGTGGTGGCACTGGTATCCTATGGTGGATGGTTAGTAATGAGAGGGGAAATGACTGTGGGCATATTGGTAGCCTTTAACGGTTATCTCTGGTCTTTAATATGGCCTATGCGCCAGCTGGGAATGTTACTCAACCTGACTGGATGGGCTATATCCTCGGGTCAGCGAATATTCAATCTTCTGGATACAAATGTTTCGATGCCAGTCAAGCCAAATGCCTATAAACCGGATAAAGTGCGAGGCGATGTACGTTTTGATAAGGTAACTTTTAAGTATGGTGGGGATATAGTGCTTGAAGATATAAATATAGATGCTCCGGCGGGCAAAAAAGTGGCTATAATGGGTGCCACCGGAGCAGGTAAGACCTCTATAGTAAACTTGATATGTCGTTTCTATGATCCTCAAAAAGGACGGGTTCTGGTAGATGGTGTGGATGTAAGAGACTGGGACTTAAAAACATTGCGCCGCAATGTATCGGTGGTCATGCAAGAAACATTTCTGTTCTCTGATACCATAGCTAATAATATAGCCTATGGTAATGATAATGCATCAATGGATGAGATTGTAGCGGCAGCTAAAGCAGCTCGTGCTCATGATTTCATAATGGAGATGCCTCAGGGCTATGACACGATAGTAGGTGAACGAGGAGTGGGTTTGTCAGGAGGTCAGAAACAACGTATAGCCATCGCCCGGGCATTACTCATAAATGCGCCTGTGTTGATACTGGATGATGCCACATCCAACGTGGATATGGAAACTGAGCACGAGATACAGCAGGCACTCAAACGCCTTATGGTGGGCCGTACTACGTTTATTATAGCCCACCGCATCTCGGCAGTAAAAGACGCTGATGAGATTATCGTTCTGGAGAAAGGCCGTATAGTTGAACGTGGTAGCCATGATCAACTGCTCCAAGCTAGAGGTTTTTATTATGAGATATTTAAAGAGCAATATAAGGACCTGGTGGCAGAAAACGTTGCTCCAGAGTTAGTGACTGATGATGAGGATGAGGTATTATGGCTAGGGTAAATAGATTTTTTGATGACGAACCACTCCGTAAGCCATTCAACAAAGATCAATTTATTCGTCTGTTAGGATATTTGGGTCCTTTTAAAAAACACTTGCTTGCGGCTTTCATGCTTATGCTGGTAGCAACGCTATTTGGGTTAGCCGGCCCTTACATAATAAAGTTGGCCATAGATAATTACATAGCCGCCGGTGATATAAAGGGCATGATTTACCTTACTCTGGTATTTGCTGCTCTTACTGTGGCCATTTACTTTATAAACCGCAAGCGTGTTACTATGATGACCGGTATGGGTCAGCGCATGTTATATAACATGCGTATGGATTTATTTCAGCACATAGAGGGTCTGTCGTTTACCTTTTTTGACAGCCGACCAGCAGGTAAAATCATGATGCGGTTGGTAAATGATGTTAATTCTCTAAACGACCTTCTGACCAATGGTCTCATCAACGTGATCAATGATTTTATAATGTTAATAGCTATAATCGTTATCATGTTCAGTATGAATGTGCGTCTTACACTGGTATCGTTTCTCCTGTTGCCGGCTCTTGTGGCAATAATGTTTGGTCTGCGCAGTGTTATAAGGGAACGCTGGCAGATAGTGCGGCAGAAGAACTCCAATATGAACGCTTATTTGCAAGAAAACATATCAGGTATGCGTGTTACTCAGGCCTTTGTGCAGGAAGACGTGAATGAGAAGATATTTTTAGAGTTGAATGGTGATATAAAAACAGCTCACATGAACGCTATACGGGTCAATAACGCTTTCTGGCCTCTTTTAAATATTATGGGAGCAGTGGGTAATGCGCTGGTGTTTGTGGTAGGAGTTGGTATGGTAACGAGAGGAGAAGTAACTGTGGGTACGCTGGTGGCGTTCACCAGTTATATAGGCCGATTCTGGATGCCGCTTTCCACCATGAGTAACTTCTACAATCAGCTTCTCATAGCTATGGCGTCAGCTGAGCGCATATTTGAAATACTGGATACTGAACCCGAGGTTGCTGATAAACCAGACGCTATCGTGCTTCCACCTATAAAAGGGCATGTGGAATTCGATCATGTCTATTTTTACTATGAACCAGATAAGCCAGTACTGAGAGATGTAAGTTTTGTGGTTCAGCCTGGAGAGAATATAGCATTAGTAGGACCAACTGGCGCGGGTAAGTCTACTATAATAAATCTCCTGGCTCGTTTCTACGATGTAACAGGAGGAAGGGTATTGATAGACGGATTCGATGTCCGGGACGTAACGCTGGAGTCGCTTCGTAGTCAGCTGGGTATAGTGTTGCAGGATACTTTCCTTTTTTCTGGTACTATAATGGATAACATCCGCTATGGTAAGTTAGATGCAACGGACGAAGAAGTAATAGCAGCAGCTAAAGCAGTATGTGCTGATGATTTCATAAGGGAATTTAAAAATGGTTATTTTACTGAAGTTAAAGAACGAGGTTCCAGACTGTCGGTGGGGCAACGTCAACTTATATCTTTTGCCCGTGCACTCCTGGCTAACCCGCGTATACTTATATTGGATGAAGCTACTTCAAGCATAGATACACATACTGAACGCCTGGTACAAATGGGGTTGGAGCGCCTGCTGGAAGGGCGCACTTCGTTCATCATAGCCCACCGGCTATCTACCATACGCAATGCTGATCGAATAATGGTAGTGGATGAAGGGCAAATAAAGGAATCAGGTACTCACGAAGAGTTAATGGCCACAGGTGGTATATACCGGGAGCTGTATACATCGCAGTTTAAATGGTTACTGGCAGGATGACAACTAAAGGATCTCTCAAAAACCATTTTAGAGTAGAATTATGTAACCTGAAGAGAGACAACCCCTAAACCCCTTATTAAGAAAAATAAGTTAGCTTATACCCAAACTGAGAAACTTCTCTCTTTTTGACCCTTTTAACCCCTAGAACCCTTGATAAATTTACATTCTATTTCTCTGTTTCTTGTCTTTTTCTTATTTTGTAGTGGCGTTGCCTTGAGGTATTTTATGTTTCTAAACATCCTTACAAGGGATTGATGTCACCGCCGGCGTATAATTGACCCAGGAAAGCCGGAATAAATATGACCCACCCTTTAAGCTATAATCCCTCTAATAGGATTCAAAAGATTGGAGGGAAATACATGCTAAGGAGTGAGTCAATTATAATGTTACACCAACTGAGAAAAGAAGGAAAGAGCATAAGCAGTATAAGCAGATATACTGAGACCCATAAAGGTTGGACACACTCAGAATATAGAGGTTATGCTCTAGGTATAAGTGAGAATAACCCTATGAGGAGGAAAAAGCGTGAAACAAAGGAAATGGACTGCAGAAAAAAAGTGGCCATAGAGTGTTAGAGGATCTTAAGATGCAAAAGGAGGGACAGAAATCTGTAGAAAACAGGAAGTACTTAAGATTCGTACTACAAATGGCGGGATAAGTTCACAGATGTGGTGCTAAAGCTTTAAATAGTAGAAGCTCAACTGAAGCCAGGCACGAGGAGAATAGAGAAACTGCAGAAGATAATCGGCTAGAAGTCATTCAAATTGAGATGTTAAAAAAATGGAAGAGATCCTGGGGAGATAAGTAGAAGCGGTGGAAGAACTGAAAAAGGAAGGGTATACGTTAAACAGGGGAAAGAGGATAAAGACCAAGTGGTATGGCTGAATGAAG
>DGDO01000023.1:23989-25481 GCA_002385475.1 Candidatus Sordicultor fermentans
TAAGGGAATGGAAAGCGATGAAACCAGAAAGCGAATATCTTTTTATTACATTGCAGGACAACCCTATAAATCCCCGATATGTTAGGGAAATGGTGAAAAGGAAAGGGAAACAGGCGGGGATAAATAAAGACCTTCACCCCCATATGTTAAGGCGCTCTTTTGCTACTGGTTTATACCGGGAGGGTAAGAATTTAAGGCTGGTTCAAAAGGCTTTAGGGCATAGCTCAATTCAGGTTACGGAGATTTATACTGCATATAGCAGATGAGAAGCTGGAAAAGGAAATGAAGTTTTTCATGAAAAACGGATTGTGTAATAGGAAACAATGAGGTGTATAGTTTTGAAATAGGATAGAGCTTTTAAAGGGAAGAATTGTTAAGGGGGTTGGAAAAGAAGATAAAAATATCCCCTAAAGGAACCACTGAGAGAAGCAACAGGAAAAATAAGAGAAAGGAGAGGAAAACAGAATGAAGGTTGACGTGGAGTATTTGGAGTTTCTTTGGCCGCTAAGGACCTATCTGATAACCTGCGGCGACATTGCTTCCAAGGCAAACATTATCGCCGTTAGTTTCTGTATGCCGGCAGCTGGACAACCTCCGCAGCTCGTCTGCGCCATAGGTAAGCCTTTTTACTCCCATGAGCTGATCGATCGTACAGGAGAGTTCATTGTCAACGTTCCACCTCAGTCCTTAAAAAAAGAGGTCTATTATTGCGGTTCCCGTTCTGGTAGACAAGTGAACAAGTTTGCGGAAACCGGTCTGACACCCTTGGCTGCCAAACGTGTCAAGGCCCCGATAATCGCCGAGTGTGTTGCTCACATGGAGTGTATCGTAGTCGGAAAGCTGGACACGAAACCTTATGACGGCGAGGATATAAGGCCGAACATAGCAAACAAGACATTATTTCTGGGAGAAGTGGTAGAGGCTTACGCTGACGAGGATTATGCTTTAGGCAAAGCTAAAGATTTCTTGTTCCTACGGGAGGGCAGTTTCTGCAATCATTACAAGTTACGCCAATAAATGAAATATAAAAAAAAGAGGGTATATAAACATATTCGCTCGGCAAAGGTTATTGTTTGTATTGGCGCCTTGGTAGTTTTTGGGTGGTTACGGTAGTACGGTAACGACTATATCCGATAAACACAAACAAAAAGCAGAATAGGGCGGCATTATGCGGCAATATCGGCTAAAGATTGGGAATTAGCAAAAAGCTCTTGTTATCCTGGCCCAGAGGCTTATCTATATACAAAACAGGCAGGGTTATGTCCTATATAAAACAAAAAAGTGGATGGCCCTTGTAGTAAAGTAAGTTTTATAGAGAATTTAACAGAAAGGAAACCATCCACTCATGAAGAGAATAAAGAAAGGGCCTTGCCGCTGCCACGGCTGGAGGGGAAATTAGTATCGCATTTTTATCAGGAGTTAAAGATTTAAAAATAGGAGAGGTGACTGAATATGAAGAGAAGATAGTAGTTAAAGCTTCTCTAAAAAAAGC
>DGDO01000023.1:25508-32205 GCA_002385475.1 Candidatus Sordicultor fermentans
GAATTTTAGAGGCATCAGGTTCCCGGGTGGTTGATTTTTTTGCTTGTTAGTATAGAATGTTTTTATAAGTTAATAATTTAAAGAGGGGTGGAGAATATGAAAATCACGAAAAGGCTATTGGTAGTATTGATGGTTTTGTTCCTCGGTGTTTCTTCGTTTGTCTTAGCTCAGGAGCGGCCTTATGAAGGGATTCGCCTTGCGGTAGCGTTACGTTCCCTACCAGAAACTGATTTTATAGTAAGTAAGCTGGGCGAATTCGAGCTCATGACCGGAATTAGTGTTAACGTGGTGACTTATCCGGAAGAGCAGTTGAGAGAAAGAGAAGTAATAGATGCTACTACTGGTGCTGGTGCATATGATGTAATTGCTATTGATTCGGTATTTATTCCCGAATTTGCCAAGGCAGGATGGATTACTCCTTTAGAGCCTTATTTAAAACCGGAATATGAGGTGGAGGATATCAGTAAGTTTGCTCGAGATCTTCTTTCTTATGAGGGAACGCTCTATGGAGGTCCAGTTTACAGTGAAGCTACGCAGCTCATGTATCAAAAGAGTCTGTTTGAAGACGCGGGACTAGCTCCTCCTCAGACAATGGAAGAATATGAGGAATATGCTAAAAAGTTTACTCAACCTCCAGATTTATATGGGGTAGCCATGAGAGGGTTACGAGGTAACGGGATGAATATATACATCTGGTCTGAGTGGCTGTGGTCGTATGGAGGCAGATATTTCGACGAAAATTGGAATCCAGTATTTAACTCTCCTGAGGGAGTTCTGGCCACAGAAAAATATGCTTATCTTTTGCAAAATTACGGTCCTCCAGGAGTGGCAACCTACGGCTGGGATGATGTCCAAAATGCTTTCACCACTGGTAAAGTAGCTATGATTATCGATGCCACCAATTTTTATACCCGAATTGAAGATCCTACCAAATCTCAAGTGGCTGGAAACGTTGGATATGCGGTCGTTCCCGAAGGACCAGCAGGGCGGTTTCCGGGCAACTATTGTATGGGTTTTGCCATAAGTGCAGTGGGAGCTAAGACCGATGAAGAGAAAAAGGCGGCGGCGGAATTTATTCAGTGGGCAACCAGCAGGGAAATGGAATTGGACAAATCCTTACAAGCTGACATAATCTCTGTTACTAGAGATTCGGTCTTCAATGATCCAGAATTTAGGGCTAAATTTGGAGGCGACTGGCTGGAATCAACAATGGAGTCTTTCCGTATTACCAATCCTAACTATCGTCCGTTGATTGAGGAGTGGAGAGAAATAGGCGATCGTTTAGGAATCGAGGTAGAAAATGTTATAGCTGGGATTAAGCCAGCCAAAGAAGCTTTAGATGAAGCAGCAGCTTATGCGGCTGAAGTGCTCAAAAAAACCGGGAAAATTAAATAAGCAACTTAGCTAAAGAAGGATGAGAGAGTTAGTTCTCTCTCTCATCCTTCTTTAGCTTTATGCTTGTTGCAGACGAAGAGGAAGGACATTGTATGAGATTAAACCTTGGGGAAAGTTATTGGCTAATGCTTCTTCCGGCCTTGATTGTTCTGGCTGCTATTACCTTTCCTCCCTTTTTCTATTCTATCTATCTCAGTGTTCATGACGTTGATCTTACTAAACCTTACCTAGGTCGACCTTTCGTTGGGGTTAATAACTTTATTACTCTTTTTCAAGACTCTCGGGCTTTAAATTCTTTTTTGAATACTGGTATATTGGTAGGAAGTATGGTAGCAATCGAATTCGTTCTTGGTTTGCTGATAGCTCTTCTTATTGATACTTATTTTCCTAAGGCAACCTGGCTTATTACTCTAATCATTATTCCTATGACTTTCCCTCGGGTGGTGGTAGGATTAGTTTGGCGGATCATGCTTAATCCTTTGATTGGCGTAGTAAATTATCTTTTACAATTTTTAGGATTAGGAGCAGTTGATTGGCTGGCTGATCCTACTATGGCTATGGTATCCATAATCGCAGTCGATGTTTGGCAATGGACTGCTTTTATTGTGTTGCTTCTACTGGCTGGTTTTCAAACATTGCCTAAAGAACCTTTTGATGCTGCTAAAGTAGACGGGGCAAGCGGGATGGATGTTTTTCGATATATAACTATTCCCCTGCTCCAACCGGTGATAGTAGTGGCTTTAGTGTTTCGGGTTATAGACGCCTTGCGTACTTTCGACATTGTTTATATTATGACCCGAGGGGGGCCAGGAACTTCCACCGAAACGGTGGATATTTTTGCCTATTATATTGGAATTTCAGAAGCTGGCAGAATCTCTTATGCTGCTGCTGTGTCATTGGTTATGCTATTTGTGACAATTGTCCTTATAACTATTTTCTTGAGGTTCAGTGAACAATGGCAAGAAGAAATGTATTAAAAAAGATTTTGGCTTGCTTGTTTATCGCGTTTTTTTTAGTTATTCTTTATTTTCCTATATATTGGTTGGTAACTATGTCGTTTAAGCAGCGAGTTGATATCATGAGTGTGCCTCCTAAATGGGCCTTCCAGCCCACCTGGAGCAACTATATCTGGCTTCTGGAACATTATAACCTGCAAAATGCAATTTTAAATAGCATAGTCGTTTCTTTGTCGGCTACTTTCATATCCCTTCTTTTGGGTATTCCTGCGGCTTATGTGCTGGCTCGATTCCAATTTTCTCATAAATCTGATGTAGAATTTTGGATTGCTACCACCCGTATGCTACCACCAGTGGTGGTGATAATACCATTCTATTTCATATGGATGAGTCTTCATCTCTTAGACACTCGAACTTCCTTGACAGTTACCTATTTGGTTATTAACTTGCCTTTAATCATTTGGCTGATGATGGGTTTTTTCCGCTCTATTCCTCGAGAAATGGAAGAAGCTGCTCAGGTAGACGGGGCTACCAAGTTAGGATCTTTCCTGCGAGTAGCTGTTCCTCTCTCTTTGCCGGGGGTTGCGGCTTCTAGCATTCTTTCGTTCATTTTTAACTGGAATGAATTTTTCTTTGCCTTTGTGCTCACCTCTACTAACCGAACCCTTCCAGTGGAGATTGCGTCATTTATGGCTGTGGGCTTAGAAGTTAAATATGGAGAGATGGCCGCGGCTGGAGTCATAGCCTCTATCCCTTCCATCTTATTTGCCATTTTAGCTCGTCGATATATTGTGTCTGGATTTAGAGGTATCGCCGGATTCACTTCTAAGTGATATCTAAAGTGCTTTTCATAACCGGATATTCTCCTATCTTTCACAGGTATAATAAGTTTCTAGGGCATCTTGAGCTAGAGTTCCTTCCAGGCTTCTTTCCTGATGTTGTGATATGCTTCTTACTTGTCAGTTTCGTCCTCAGATTTCCTCAGTTGCCCTCATCTTGTAATTGGTGGTCTTTAGCTTCTTTTTCCTCATTTAAATTGATGTTTCTTTGTAGATATGTATCCAGTAGAGAGTTGAACATTTTTCCATGATTGGGATATTTCAAATGGAGTAGCTCGTGTAGAATCACTCTGAACCTTACCTCTTCGGGTTCATTGAGCAGCGATTTATCAAAAGTCAGCCTACCTTTGCTTGAGCAACTGGCCCATTTTCTTTTCATTGTCTGAATGTGAATTTCTCGGGGGCTAACTCCCACATCTTCAGCCAGTTTCATGACGTCTTTTTTAAACTGCTCTGGCGTTATCATTTTGAAGCACCACCCCGGAGGGTTAGTATTTGCATTATGTTTTGAGCTACCTCCGAAACTCTCGCGGCATCTCTTGTGCCCCAATCGAGGATAACTTTATACAGTCTGGTTCGGACTTCTTTTTCGTATCTCTCGCTTTTTCTCCAGTGGGGGTATTTCTCAAACACCTCTTTCATCTGATTGGCCATCGCCTCAGCATCTCCGAATCCGCTTTGCTTGAGTAACCAGTATGTTGTGAATACATCGCTGGACATACCTTTTTCAGCCTGTTCTCTCTGCGCAGCATTAATTTCAGCAATTATTTTCTTCATCTCCTCCAGAGTTTCCTGGGTGGTTTTCTGTCTGTTCTCATATAGCTTTATTAATAGCTCAGCTTTCTGGGCAATGGAAACCAGATAAGGTGCTTCATCACCTCTCCTTCCCACTGTTAACTCAATGCTTCTTATCAGATAGCAAAAAAAATAAAACGCTTCCATACCATGTATAAATGTGTTCATCTTGGCTATGGCAAATGTGGAAGATAGTATTTCTTGGCCGTAAAATTCCAAACGTTCGGCGCTTCGATCACTTCCGTATTTTTCTTTAAATCGGGGATGAGATTTGATCAACAAACCTCCAGAACCGCAGCAGGGATCTATAAAAACGTCGTCTTTGATACAATGCAAATAAGCGGTCGCCATCCTCCCGTTTAAGGACAGAGAGGCGAAAACCGCTTGATATAAGGGATTTCTGCGGTCACGCCGTAACCAAAGGGGCCTTTTTATTTGTCCGAAATTTGTGGTCAGCGGCATTGTCCGCACCGCCACTATATTAGCCGTCAAGATTTTTGCACGCTCTCTCGGTCGCTTCCGAGGAAAAATTAAAAGGTTCAGGCAAAATTAAAAGATTTATTTTTCGTCTCGGTAACGCTTGCCGATGGCCAGCTTCTGCCGCCATTCAGGCGGCTCGCCAACATCACCCCAGTATTCAACCATCGACTGTATGAGTTCGTTTTCGGTGTTACCAAGTTCTATGAACGATACCACCCTCGATGCGTTGTTTTTTCCGTCCCATACTTTTGCCACAACGGTAATCCGGTTATAGTCGTGAAAACACAAGTAGCATTGAACGTCCTCAATGCGCCCTTGCCAATCGCCAGGATATTCACAGTTAGCCCGGATGTACTCGTCGACCGTGAACACCTCATTGGTGTTCACCCAGACAATAGTTGCGTCGGGTTCAAAAAATGAACGTAGCCTCACAGCGTCCTGTTTGACTACGGCATCAAAGAAGGCATATATGTCAATGCTGTCAGGCATTCTATCGCTAATCGTCATCTTCGCCTCCTACTCCAAAGTAAACTCGTATTCTCGCACGATTAAGCCATTATCAAAATCGAAAATATCGCATGACCTCTCACCAATGTCATTTTTTAAGATAGCCACGATTCGATTGCAGTTACCGCTGACATACATCTCCTCGCAAACAAAGGTGTTGTCATAACGCTCATAAACAGACCGCATATACTCGACATATTGTTCTTTGCCGCTTATGGTCTTTGTCTGACCACCGGAGCGCAACTCCCAAACAACATCGTTCGAAAGGAACACACTGTATGTAGCCCAGTCACGGTTATTTTCAGCTTCAAAGAATGTCACAAGCATAGCTTGGTTGTCTGGCTTCATTTTCCGTTTCCTCGCTTTCGAGCCTTTACTCAATCGCAGATTAACTGCCAACTCACACCGAATTTGTCCTGTACCCAAGCGTACATCTTGGTGTAGAACGTCGGCTCGATTTCCATCAGCACCTTGCCGCCGTCGGCTTGCAGTTCTTCGTATATGCGCTGTACTTCCTCTGGCATGTCGAGCCGCGCCATTAGCGACACAAAGTGCGTGGTCTGGAATACTTGGTCGCAGTCCGAGATGGAAAGGTTCGTGTCGCACAGTTCGATTTCGCTATGAGGTATCCACTCCTTTTTCGTAGCGTCCACGGGGTAGTCCGTGTTAGTCGGAGCGTTGCCCCAATGTGTGACACGCTTGTTCGTGCCATGGAAGACTTTCTCGTGAAAGTCGATGACTTCCGAAGCCCGCCCGTTGAACATAATGTAAGGTTCAATCATTGCGGTTTCCTCCTTTGTCCTTTTTCGATCAAGTCCATATTTGTGTGTAAAATCTCCTCGGCTAGATGCATCTCCTAAACAACCCCCACACTTTCAGGTGTCCGGCCATTTACAGGTTCAGTATAGAAGTGACTACGCAATGATCATCAGCTACAATCTCTTCAACTAATTTTCTAGGACCAAATTACTTTGCCAGCTCATTCATCTCATCGTCAAACACATCGGAGAGCCTTTTTAAGAATATAAGCGGCAAAATGTAGTCTTTATACTTAGGCGCATCAATTGGGCCTCTAATTTTACAGGCGGCTTCCCACAGCCAGCTCTCCAGTGTTTTTACGTCGAGCTTGTTTCCGGGCATGTTTCAACCTCCTTTTGCATAGAGCCCTCGAAAACTTGACAAAATAAAAAAATAGTTTAATATTAATACTGTCCGCATTTTGCGAACATTAAACGGCGCGGGGTAGAGCAGTCAGGAAGCTCGTCGGGCTCATAACCCGGAGGTCGTCGGTTCGAATCCGACCCCCGCTACCATTCCTTCTTCCTTCAGCTCTTCGTTTTCGCCCCAGAGAAGTATTTTCTCTCCCCAGGAAAAGAGGTCATTTGCTTCTTCTTCTAAATTTTCTTCGGCTAAACTATCGATGATGTTTCCTTTTAAAAACTCTTCCCAGTCTTTTTCTGCCTCTTCCTCTTTCCCCAGTGCCCGGTAAACCATAGCTCTGAAGCCGTAAGCTTTATAGAACCGGGGGTTGAGTTTTATCGCTCGGTCGAGGTCTTCTTTAGCCAGTTCATAATCTTTCTTCTGGTAATAAACTATTCCCCTTCCCAGAAGAGCAGGGTAAAATTCCGGCTCTAAATTTAGAACAGCGGTAAAGTCTTCTATGGTTTCTGCATATTCCCCTTGTTTAATCCGGGCAATTCCTCTGTAGTAGTAAGCCATAGGGAA
>DGDO01000023.1:32487-41189 GCA_002385475.1 Candidatus Sordicultor fermentans
CGGGAAAGACATATTCCTCTCAGAAAATAAGCCTGAGGATGAGAAGGGTAAAATTCCAGAAAATGATTGATATCAGCCAGAACCTGGTTGGAATAAGTCTTTAATTTTAACAAGAGACGGGCTCGGGCAAGATATACGTCGGCCTCTTGAGGGTCAATTCGAGTTACCTGGCTGAAATCTTCCAATGCTTCCTTATACTTTCCTTCTTCTGAGCGAGCTATTCCCCGATTGAAAAACGCTTCTTTCAATTGAGGACTTAGCTCCACTGCCCTGGTCAGGTCTCTCACTCCTCGTTCCATTTCTCCTTTTGATAGATAAGCATTTCCCCGATTGTTGTAAGCTTCGGCAAAATCGGGCTTCAGCTCAATGGCTTTAGAATAATCTTCGATGGCTTTATCTATTTCTCCTAAATAGTAGTAAACGTTGCCTCGCTGGGCATAAGCTGTCGGATCGTCGGGCAACAAGTTTATGATGAAGTCATAAATTTCCAGAGCCTCTGTATATCTTTTATCCCGGACAAGAGAGAAACCCTGGTGAAACAATTCGCGCACCTCAGGAGAGATGGACTTTGTTCTCTCTATTCCCGAGACATAAATAGCAAGAAGCGCCAAAACAAAGATGATTACCAGAGCCATTTTCTTTATCCCCCGCCAGGTATTTTCTTAAATTTTACCACAAAAAAGAGTTTAAAGTCTTTCTATCTGAATATTTCCCTCCACTCCTAAAAATTCTCCCAGAATTATTAAAGTCCCTTGAATATCAGTAATTTGTTGAGAAAATTTTAATACCTTCTTTATGTCTTCTTTTTCTTGCACCCGGTTAGCCAGGCTGGTAGCCCAGGCATCAGCCACAGCTGATGATTCAGCTACCACAACCACAGCATCTGCTTTACCGAAGCTTAAAGAATGGCCAACTATTCCTGAAGAAGTAGCCACCCCCCATTTTTTGCCCGGAGGCAATTTAATGCCTATCCGGAAGCTGAAAGGAGAATCTTCCCCGGCATACACTGCCACAACCCGAGCCTCCCGAGAAAAGACCAGTAAATCTCCCCCGTTTTCAATTATTATCTCCTCGCTTTCTTGCCGGAGCTCTTCTCCCACCATCTCATTTATTGCTCCGGCAACAGAAGCCATAGGACCTACTCCTGCTTTTTCTGCTGCTTTTGCCATCATCTGGCACAGGGGAGGAGCAAAAGGAGAAGCAGCAACCGGAGCTAAAGAATGCAAAAAATCAGGGTCATAGCGAAGATAGGCCTCTAAGTTGTTTCTCTCTTTTTCTAACCTTTTATAAGCCAGGTCCTGCAGATTTTTCTCTGCCCAAATTAAAAGGTCGCTCTCTTTAATCTGCACAGAAAAGGGCACTAAGTCCGGCGCCTTCGTATATCCACGATACCACCGTTCTACGTATCTGGTCACAAAAGAGCCTCCATAGCGTGAGTGGGACAGGCTAAAACACACATTTCACAGGCAATACATTGAGTTTCATCATATTTTACTAAATAAGAAGGTTTTTCCACATAAAGAGCCTCGGTGGGGCAAACTCCTACACAAGAGCCGCAGTGAATGCAGCGCTCCTCCACCATTTTTATATCCTGGCTCAGAGATTCAACCTCTAAACCGTTTTCCTCCAAAAATTGCAGTCCTTCTTCTTGTTTTTTCTTTTCTCCAATTATTTCTATCACCATAAGTCCCTCCCGATGGGGGGAAATAGAAGCGCGCATAATGTTGAAATGCAGCCCGAACTGAAGAGCCAGCTCACACACGAGAGGTCGCTCTACCAGCTCAGGAGGAAACCGCAAAACTACTTTCTGGGAAGAGTTCATATTTTCACCTCCCCACTCTTCCATTATTTACCGGTCTTTCGGGAAGATTGTGGAAACGAGCTCCTGCATCTTTCCCCGGAAGAGGTAGAACTGGTTGAGTTAAAGTGAAATCTCCTTTTTGAATCCAATCTTTCAGAGTCAGGGCTATTTCCCGGGCTCGAGAGTAGCTGGATAGAGAAGCAGCAGGAACTTCTTTCCCTTCTATCTTTATCTTTCCCTGGCGCAACTGGGCATAGCTCGCATAACCCAATATCTCCCCTGTCCCGTTGGGATAAGCGTCGCTGTAATCTATAACAGGAGCCAGTATATCTTCATCCTTTACTGCGCAATAATAAAGGGTTTCTTCATCTAGGATAGGAATAGGGACTCCCAGACCCACGGCCATAGAGCAACCATAGCCTCTCATGCTTACTCCCCACAACCAGTTAGCATTCATTCCTTTTAAATCTCCAATAACCGCCAGGGTTCCTGCTCCATCTTTGGGTATACCTCGTTCGTTTCTCTCTACTCCAGGGTTGTGTTGCGTCCCCTGCCAGGCTACATATCCCACTCCTCCTCCCAGAAAAATCCGTGTTCCTACCCCGATTACTCGATAAAAAGGGTCATTAAGCAGAGGAGAAAGTTGTCCGGCGGAAGAATAATTGGCATTGCCTAATTTGGGGAGCAAAACCCCCATATAGGTATACAGGGTTTTAGAAGAGAGGTTCACCGCCACGTTGTAGTTCTGGTAAGCATTGCGGGGGTTAAAAAGGTAGGCTTCGTTTAAGTCCGCCAAATTGATCCAGGTTACTAACTTTCGGCGGGGATAGCAATCTGTTCCATAACCATAGGCCTCGAGAAGGACGTCCTTTCCTGCCACCAAATCCTGAATCACATGTCCTCCACCATACTTAAATTCTCCGGGATGGATTTTGTTGAGTGGGTCATCCTGAGCTACCTGCGCTGCCCCGATGTAGAAATCCACAGCAGCTAAACCAGAGTAGGCCATTACTCCGTTGAGATAGGCTTCGCTGACTTTCATGCGGGGCTTGGTGTGCCCGATATTAAAAAAAGCTCCTGATGAGCACATCACTCCAAAAGTGCCAGTGGTCACCACATCTACTTCTTGAGCAACCTTTTCTACACCTTTTTCTTCTACTAAGTCAATTACTTCCTCAGCAGTCACCACTACTGCTTTACCCTGTCGGATTTTTTCATTGATTTCTTCATAAGTCCGGAGTTTTTCTCCCATTTTCTCACCTCCTGCTATTTCTTCCTTATATAACAAAAAACCCCTCGTCGAGGGACGAGGGGTTAATCTCGTGGTACCACCCTATTTCGCTGGCACAAGCCAACCTCTTTTACACTGGAAGAGTGCAGTCTTTTTAACGGAGACTACCCGTAAACCACTACTTAATTTCGCAGCTTCAACTCCCAGGCCATTTCACCAGGTTCTGAATACCTGACTCCCACCTTATCCAGGCTCTCTCTAATCCTTCCCCTGGTTACTAATCCTGCTCTCAGTCTTTATTCTATTAAAGTGAGCTAAATTGTATAATTTCCCCCCTCGTTTGTCAATAGGGCGAGGGCTCTCTGTCAAATTGGGTGGAAACATTATCTTTGTGGTGAGAATCGCGGTAGTATCTTTCTCCAGTAAGCCTCTACATTCCTTAAACCCCAATATTTCTCTTTAGTATCTTAATCTCGGTGTTACAATCCTACACATAACCGTTTATAAAACTTCTGCCGACTTCTTAATTGTCCTCAAACATTTCTTTACCCATTTTAGTAATTATGCTGGTTGGCTATCATCCCTCCTGAAGAGCGAATTTCAAATTCTCGAGTGCACGCAGTACCCGCTTATTGATAAAAAGAAATGGAGAGAGTAAAATAGGAGAACCAAAGATGTGAAGGAGGAATCACCATGGATATTAAAGATTACACTCGAGAGATGGCTGATCGACGGTTTGCTACTCTGGAAACCTTGAAGACCATTACTGAATGGCTAAATGCTACCAAACCTACAGCCTTTTTAGAAAAGGGGGCGCCGGTTGGTGATGACCAGGTAAGAGAGATATGGCGGAGATGGGTGGATGCCTATAGTGATCTATTCGAAAAGACTAAAACCATACCCGATTTACTGATTGAGGATGTAAAAAGACTTTATGCCTGCGAAAAGGGAACATCTGAGAGCCAGTAGGATTTTGCTGGGAACTCAAACCCCGGTAGTGCATGAGCTCTTGGAGCTGGCAGTGAAACGGCAGGGAATGGAACACGGTTATCTGATTTCTAACTCAGATTATTTAGGTATGATAGGCCAGCTCCTCGGACAAGAAGCCAAAAGAGAGGCTGTTTTACATATTTTGCAAGATTGGGGGATAGTTGCCTCGGAAGATGTGGATCATTTCTCCTCTTTTATTCCTTCTCGGCGAAAAAGCACTGTTTCTCCTTCAGCCCTTGAGCAAAAGAAAAAACACCCAAAAAAGAATAGAACAAAAGAAAAGGGCAAAAACTCCTGAAAGAGATAGGAATTTTCCTCGGTATTACCGGAGTTTTTGTGGTTAAGCATACTCCCTGTATTTTATTTATTAACCAGGGCAAACAGAGTCTCTTTTTATGGCCGTTTCTTCAGCGTATCTCCTCCCTTTTGTCATCATAAATTGCTTATTTCTCCTGAGGTGGGAGGAAAAACTCCCGAGGATTATCCCAGAGAATCATTTTACCGATTTCCTGAGCCTCATTCATGCTTAAATATCCAGTATCTACCATTTCTCCCAGAACCTGAGCCATAGTCTCCAGATTAAACAATATCGACCCCACTGCTCCTTCTACATTCCAGGAATCTCCCCCCATCATTATCCGGGCTCCTCCGGTAGTCTCCAGCCACTCCCTGAGAGCCAGCCGAGAAAAAGCAGGGGATAGAAGAGGAAGCCATACTAAATCTAAATAGAGATGGGGATAAAAAAGCGCCATGGCTCCTGGCTCTCCCACCCAGGGAAACCCTCCATGGAAAAGAGAAACCTTTACTGTCCGGTATTCTTCCAGAATTGGCCCCAAAAGAGAGGGGGCTGTCTGAAAAGCTTTGCCCGGGCCGGTATGAATTTGAACAGGAAGGCCTAACTCCTCAGCTTTTTGGAAAGAGTAATGGAAAATAAAATCTTGAAAATTAGCAATTTCCTCCGGGGTTTCTTCTCCTGCTTTTCGGTAAAAAGCCACCTCAGCTTTCGTTCGAGTTACCTGTTTAAAAGAAAGTCCCCGGTCATAGGCAATGGCAAGTTTAAGTGCAGAAATTCCCTCTCTCATCCCTTTTTGAAGAATGTGGTCAATCAGGCTTAAATATTCGCTAAAAGTTTCCACTTGTATCCCTTCTCGGTCGGCATAAAAATAGGGGCTTTGACCGTCGTGGTCACGGGCTTCCCGACTATAGCCAAAAAAGAAAGGATCCAGTCGCAGAACGGGAGAAAAAATTTCTCTATCTACTTGAAAATCTCCCACTATCCAGTAACGATCGAGAATGATTTTCTGGATATTTAATCGGCCAGACAACCACTTTTTTATCATATCATCTTTTTCATAGCTCTCTCTGATTTGCTGAGAAAGACCTTCCCAGTTTTCCCGGTTGAGGGAGTTTTCTCGAAATTCATACATAAACTGGAACGCTCGAATTAAATAGCGGTAAAAAGAGCTTGCGGGAATGGTTTTAAGTCGAGACAATAACTCTTCTCGAGTTAAGCCAGAGCTTTTTCCTGTGGTACCAGATAGAATCCAGGATAAATAGCTCCGTTCCAGAATAGATAATAGAATATCGGGGTTTTCTCTAAACTGCTTCGGGGGAAGCAAGTGCTCATGGGTATCAATTTTAGGACTCTCCAAAAAAAGAGAAAACAGCTCTTGAGAAAATTTGTTCATTTTTCGACCTCCTCTCGGTTATCATAATTATATAGTTAATCACAAAAACCACAGAAGGTAACCTCACTCTGCAATCTTTTTATAAAAGCCTCTGGACACCTCGTAAAGACATTCAGGGGGGACATCCCTTTTTGTCATGTCCAAAACTACCTGCGGTGCTAAAAAGTTAAAAGACAGATGCAAAAAAGAAATAACAAAAGACAAGAAACTACTGGGGATAGAAAACATCCTCAGTGCCTGCAGTGTAGGATTAAAGGTTAAAAGTAACCTGATTTCCCGCGAGTATTTTATAACTATGAACCTCTAAAAACCTGAAAATAAACTGCTTTGTGGCAATATTTTCTTCACAAATCCTTTTAATAACAGTCATGATTATAATTATGAAAACAGGGTTTTAACGACTCCGCATTCACAGTTTTCCCATTATGGATGGTCAGCTTTTTATCCAGTTTATTGTTCTCATTTACCTGAGTGCTTTGCGGAAAAAGATGCGAGATACCGGGCTGATTGAGAAGTACACAGTTTGGGATCTGCTCCTGGAGTGGAAGGCACTGACTCAAGTTTGCTATTGCAGCAAGTATGAACCCATTTTCACAGAGATCACCAAGCCCCAAACTATAGAGAGTCTGGGGCTTGACCCGAAACATAGTTATAATTTTCCGGGAAATTAGGATGTAAAGCTTAGAAGTTGCGGATGGAACCGGCTCCAGTGGGAACTTATCCAACTCTGAAAAAAGTAACCCAAGGGTAAAAAAGTGGTAAAATGAAAATCAACTTGAGTTATTAGGGTGAGGTTTAATTCGATGACACCTGTCAACCCCAGAGAACAACTGATCGGATTGGGAGCTGAAAAGTTAGCCGATGCTCTTTTGGATTTATCCACCCGCAGCGACCAGGCCAGGAAACTAGTTGAGCGATTACTATCCTCTCCGGAGGATAGCCTCCGGTATTTTAAGGCAAAATTAGCTGGCCTAAAGCGGAGAGAGCGATTCGTGGGAAAAGGAGAAGCTCGCAGTTATGCCCAAGAACTAGCAGATTTTTTAGCCGATATCCAGGCGGCAATAGAAGACCCCAAAACTGGGCTAGAGCTTGTGGTAGCTCTCTTTGAAATTGACAGCAAAATTTTAGAATCCTGTGACGATTCTTACGGGTTTATGGGAGAGATATTTCGTTTCGATGCCACTGAGCTTTTTACCCATTATGCTCGGGATATAGCAAATAAATCATACCTGTCCGACTTAGTTTTCAAGCTTTACCAAGAAGACGAATACGGAGTCCGGGAAAAATTGGTGGACCAAGCTTCCCAATTTTTGCCCGAGGAAACTTTGCGCTTCCTGGCCCAACGGTTCTGGGAGAATGCCGAAAATATTGATAAAACTACCACAGATGGTCAATATGCTGCTCGACACTCTCTTTTTGCAGTAGAGTCATTAGCTCGTCAGCTACAGGATGCTCCCCTGTTTGAGAAAGCTGCCTTAGCTATCTGGCCCGATCTTTCTCCTGCCACCTGTTTAAATATTGCCGAGGTCTATTTAGAAGCACAAGACCCGGGGAAAGCCCTTCATTGGGTAAAGCAAATTCCACAAAAGACAATTTTAGAAGAATATAGGCGAGATAAATTATTGTTAGATGTTTATCGAAAAATCAACGACCAGGAAAAATTAGCAGAAGTAGCCTGGAAAATGTTCCGTCAACACAAAGACATCGATACTCTAGAAGAGCTTTTGTCCATCATTGGCGAACACCAACGAGAAAAGGTAATAGCCGAAGCCAGCCAGGAAATTTTGGTCATTCCTTCTTTTTCCTATTCTGATCTATCTTTCTTGCTTGATACCAACCAGATTGATCTCGCCCAAAAGTATCTATTGAAAAATGTAACTGCTTTAAACGGCGACCTGTATAATCTCATGTTGCCTCTGGCCCAGCGTTTTGAAAAGGAAAACCGGCTACTTGCGGCTACCGTTATCTACCGGGAGCTTTTGGAATCTATTCTGAGCCGAGCCCAATCTAAATATTATCACCATGGAGTACGCTATTTGAAAAAATTGGAGGAACTTGCCCCTCAAGTTTCTGACTGGCAGGGGTTTCCACCTCACGAGCTGTATTACCAAAAAATAGCAGAGACTCACGCTCGGAAGAAAAGCTTCTGGCTCAAATATGAGAAAGGCAAATAAAGTTAAGTTTTGCACTAATCTTAAGAGGGGGTAAATCATGAAAAGAAAATTTGATCGGGTATACCAGTTCAAAATCACTTTAAAAAGAATCAAACCACCCATCTGGCGGCGAATCCAGGTTCCAGAAACCTATACTTTCTGGGATTTACATGTGGCTATCCAGGATGTTATGGGCTGGCAAGATTACCACCTTCATCGATTTGAAATAGTTAATCCCGCTACAGGAGCTCTGAAGCTAATAGGACTTCCTAGCGATGACGACGATTGGAGCAGGGCAACTCTTTCCGGCTGGAGGCAGAAAATTGCCAAGTGGTTTACTCCGGAAAATAAAGTAGCAGTATATTTTTATGATTTTGGTGATGGCTGGGAACACGAAGTAGAACTAGAAAAAATTCTACCTCGGGAAACCGGGGTTAGGTATCCAGTATGTCTGGGAGGGAAAAGAGCCTGCCCTCCGGAAGATTGTGGAGGGGTTTCGGGATACGAAAGACTCTTAGAAATCATTAGCAATCCAGACGATGATGAATACGAAGAAATGTTAACGTGGTTGGGAGGAAAATTCGACCCCGAACACTTTGACCCGAAGAAAGTAGTATTTGACGACCCTGCCATCCGCTTTAAGAAAGCCTTTGAGGAGGAATAGACACGCCAAGGAGATGATAGGGGGCGCGCCTGATTGTTTTGTGAACGGCAATAAGGGGGAGTGCCCCCTTATTGCCACCCGAAGGAGAAAAACTAAAAATAAAAGACTAAAACTTAAAAGCTTAAAAAACTAAACACTAACAGGATAGCCCCCAGGTTTTCATTGTTATCTGGTG
>DGDO01000023.1:41366-44422 GCA_002385475.1 Candidatus Sordicultor fermentans
CAGAGACTTTTGCCCTTAAATAATTTGGATTCCTGATAGAACCATTCAGGGGTGACCATTCAGGAATGACAGATAAGGTGATGATAGAGACATTCAGGGGCAGGCTAAAAACGGCCCGGAAGTTGCCGGGATAGACTATCAAAAACCACTAAAGACGCACAGGGTAACGGGCGGAGAGTAAACTCCACTAAATTTGATTTCACTCTTCACCAGAGCCATCCTTAACCCTTTTGAGCATTTATTCTTCCCCATTATGTTTTTTCTTCCGCTAAAATTCCAAATTATAGGCAGGACCCGTCTTCGTAAACAGCCGTGAGGTTTCACCTATTGATTCCTATCTCTTTGTAAACGCTCCTTTTATGCTATTCCTCGCATTTCGTTTTTAATCAGTCCAGTCCAAAGAGTGGAAGTATGATTCCTATTCTTATAAATCTCCCCAGCATAATTTAACACATTTTCTTTTATACTTTATTGTGCCTGAAATTCAACCCAAATTGGACTACTCCAGGCCATTTCTCCATCTTCTTGAGTAACTCGTAAGTAATAATAAGTATCTTTCTCTGAGTTTTCCCTGTCTACATAATTACTTTTAAAATCTTGTCTATCAGGAAACCACTGACAAACAGTTTGATTGTTTTTCAATAATTCGACTAATTTTATTTTATCTGTTCCATTAACTTCGAAAGAAACATTGTTGGGACTTTCAAGCTTATTGTAAGGTAAAGCAGAACCCATCATTATTCCATTAACGGTAAAGTTCAAAAGTATCCTTGCTCCTGTAGTTGCATAACAATGGCGGTTCTTTAAAGCTTTAAAGATATTTCTTCGTGACAAATTCTCAGTAATAACTCCAGTTAAGCCTCCTTTAAGGCTAAGATTGAGATAAGGACTTCTGTGATAACCACCTGGCATTCCTCCATGATTATCACTTCCAGCTATGAAACCAAGTTTATGGCCTTTTTCTAAAAGATCTTGGACAGATAAAGATTTATCTGGAGATCTTTCTCCAGAAGGAATTAGATTAGTAGCGTTATTCCACATTGGATTTCCTCTATATTCTGAACTTCCCCAGCATGAATATATTTCAATGACCGGCTCAAATTCTTTGCTTATCGTATTATCCATTGCCGCTAAAGAATGATGGGGAATAACTATAGCCTCTTTTCCTTCAAGAGCTTTCCATAGTTGTGGAGCTGTGCGATAACGTTCATCAACATTAGCTTCCTCAAGACCTTTTGGTGATCCTGCTTTATACCTCATAATGGGACCAGAATCGCCTGCATAATATACATTGCGATTTCCATTGTCTTCCCAATTTGTCCATTCGTAACCAATTAGAGTTACAAATTTTCCTAAATCATTAAATTGGTTAGTTATATTTTGTAGCTGCTGCCATCCTTCATCATCCATAAGGGGACCCCAATCATGACTGCTTATTGAAGCAAAATCGAGTCTAGCGATATCTCGGCAATATTGATAGATTTCTCTTGGATGTTTTCGGCCATCACAAAAATTAGAATGAATATGAATATCTCCCCAATAAATCCGTTTCTGAGGATTAACTTGAATTTGAACAGGATTGCTCTCAACAATAATTTCATCTTTATAGATTATTTTTAAACGATAAAGACCTGGTTTAGAAAAGACAAAGTTATTTATTTTCCAAACGCCGTTTTCAAAGACAATCTGCAAATTCGGTGAATTACAATAACACACTGTTCCTTGCTCTAAGCATATCGACTCCATAGGCTCAAGTTCAACCTTGTTACCGAACTGGTCTATTCCATATAAAACAAAATCTGCACTTTCTCCAACCGCAAGTACTGAGGGGCCAATAAGGACGAGCTTCCAAAGTTTTCCAGGAATTATTGCTGGATTCCATAAATGATTGTCCCCCAAGCTTATAAAGTTACCATCCCCGGCGGGGTCAATCGCGATATGAAAATATGTAGTCGGTGTGCCCCACCAAATTTCATCTTTTACAAAATAATTTTCTACTATCTTTTGTGCTCGACTACCAGGACTACCAAATCGTGTATCTCCATAGATTACCTTGATCACATCCCCTTCAGATAAGTCCCCTTTTTTAATTTTAATATAAAGATGCTGGAAAGCTGCTGCCATTTGTGAGTAATCTACACACAAATCGTATTCAATATTACTCGGTATCTCCACGGTTGTGAATCCCTCTCTAGTTGGGTCTATCAGCTGAAAACTACTCCAAATACGTGGAAGAGTAACCCTAACAGTTGATCCGGGAATTAATTTTTCTCTTCCACAAATATATTCCACAATCCACATTCCTATCTCACCAGCTTGGATAGGTCTGTTGGGTTGTAACAGGGCAAATCCAACTTCATTGTTAAGTTCACTCAATGTATTCCATCTCCTTCTATAAAAATCTGACTGTCCTTTAATTAATTTTTTTCGCTGAAGATATCATTTATTCTTTAAGCGCACCACTAGTAAGTCCGCTTACTAGATGACGCCGAACTAATATACCAAAAATAACGACTGGAAAAGAAATAATAATTGATGCAGCAGCTATCAAACCCCATTCAATATCTTCGAATTTCATAAAAGAAGTTATCATAACTGGTGCAGTCTTTGCTGATCCCCTTGTTAAAACCATTGCAAAAAGAAACTCGTTCCAAGAAAATATCCAACTCAGTATTGCTGCGGCCACTACAGCTTCGGATATCAAAGGTAAAGAAATTCTTCGAAATACTTGGAATGTCGTACATCCTTCCAAAATAGCACTTTCTTCGATGGCTGGAGGAACTTCATCAAAAAACGACTTCAAAGTCCATATAATTAAAGGCAAAGTGAAGGTTAAATAAACCATGGTAAGACCAATATGTGTATCAATAAGTCCATGCTTTGCAAATATAGTAAAAAAGGGTACCGCTAAACTCATTGGAGGAATCATTCTTATACACAAGATTATAAGAAGTAACAAGTCAATTCCTCGTATTTTTAATCGTGAAAGAGCATAAGCTGCCGGTGCTCCCAGAGTCATACCAATCCCAACTGATAGAAGACTTACTACTAAGCTG
>DGDO01000021.1:0-50683 GCA_002385475.1 Candidatus Sordicultor fermentans
GCATCTATATGGGCCATTATTCCTATGTTTCGTGTTTTCTCTAATTGTACTTTTCTAGGCACAATATTTCCTCCTTCCTAAATATGTGTCCCCTCTTGCATCTTTTAGCATTCTACTTGTAGAACTACCATCTATAGTGAGCAAAAGCTTTGTTTGCCTCAGCCATTTTATGCGTTTCTTCTCTCTTTTTAACTGCTCCACCTGTTCCATTAGCTGCATCCATTATCTCTTGAGCTAATTTATCTACCATATCTCTTCCCGGTCGCCCCTGAGCATAGCTAACCAACCAGCGCAACCCCAGACTTTTGCTCCTATCTGGCCTGACTTCCATAGGAACCTGGTAGTTCGCCCCTCCCACTCGACGGGGTCTTACTTCTATAAGGGGCATTACATTGTTTAAAGCCTGGGACAAAACATCCATAGGGTCCCTTTTGGTTTTGTCTCTTATTGTTTCAAAAGCCCCGTAAACAATTTTTTCCGCCACACTTTTCTTTCCTGACCGCATAACTTTATTAATCAAACAAGCTACGTCTACATTATTGTAGACTGGATCAGGAGGTGTCTTTCTTTTAGGAACTGGACCTTTCCTGGGCAACTTCTTCACCTCCTCAAGATTTGGGCTTTTTAGCTCCATACTTGGAGCGAGCTTGTTTTCTATTTTCCACTCCCGCAGTATCCATAGTCCCCCGGACAACGTGATACCGAACCCCGGGCAAATCCTTTACTCTCCCTCCTCTAATGAGGACAATGGAATGCTCCTGCAGATTATGCCCGATACCAGGAATATAAGCGGTAACTTCTATTCCATTGGTAAGCCTCACCCGGGCCACTTTACGTAAAGCCGAATTAGGCTTTTTAGGAGTGATAGTCCACACTCTGGTACAAACCCCTCTTTTTTGAGGGGAGTTTTTCAAAGCTGGAGCACTACTTTTCTTTTTGGGTTGTTTTCTACCCTGCCTTACCAGTTGATTAACAGTTGGCATTTTATTCCTCCCTTATTCTTAATCTTCAACAATAGCTGCACAAGAAGCCTCTATTTCTATACCACAGGCTAATCCTAAATCTTTAGCCAGAGGCACATATTCCCAGGGTATTTCTCTTTCTTTCAAAATACCGATTAATTCTTTTTGCACTTCTTCATCCACATCACGAGCCAAAAAAACTTTCTTCGCCATATTTTTCTTTATTGCTCTTTCGGTTTCTCGCTTCCCCACCACTATTTTTTTATTTCTCAACTCCTCTATACTCAAAAATACACCCCCAAAAGCAACGGAGCAATTTTAGCAACATTTGTAGAACCTGTCAACTGTTTCCAGGCTATGATTACAAACTATCGCAGGAGTATTTTTATTTTTCTCTTCTACGTAGAGCTTAAACCCCCTCCATATGGCCTCAGGTAGTATATCATCTCTAAATGAAAAATTCCAGCTCACCCAGGAAAAGTCTTTTAGTTAAACTCTCCGGGGAAATCGATAGCTGGCTTTTTATTGTCCCAGAGCAAAAGAGAAAATTTTGACCGCTTTGAGGAAAATCCTTCTTACAGAAGGTAATTCTTTTCCAAAAAGAAGATGCGGAACTCCTCTTCTTTCCCTCGCCCTTGCCAGCACCTCCGGTGTTTTTGAGGAGGATTTTCTCCCGAGGCCAGCTTACTAAAACATAATAATGCTTGGCTATTATTCAAAGGCGCTTCTATTAAACTAGAAGCCCTCTAAAGCAAAAAATAGAAAGAGTAATTTAATCAAATATCGGATTCAATAAACTTAGTAAAAACATAAAACCCTAAGTTAATCACTCCATTGGTGATAAAACCAGTTCCACTGCTCGGGATATTGGAGAATGAACTCTCCTAAAACCTGATTGCAGAGAGTCGTTCCCCGAACAATATTTTCCCGATGAGAAGGAGCAGAAGGCCACTCCAGGGGAGGAAGAAAAGTAATTCGATGCTTCATTTCTTCTTCCTCGCGGATGATGAAAGCCGGGATAATCGGACTCCCTAATCGAAGATGCAAAACAGCCGGGGTAGCAGGAGAAGGTGCTTCCCGACCTAAAAAGTTGCAAACCACTCCTCCTGAAGCACGCTGATCAGCCAGTACCCCCAATATTTTCCCCTGCCGCAAGATTGAGCGAACTGGAAGCATATTAGTCCGCTCTACTAACTCGATATTCATGGCCAGTCTCAGCTCTTCTGCAAATCTCCGAAGAGCTGGAACCGACGGAGAATTAACCAGAGCAGTAACAGGGTAACCCTGACTTCCCAACCAGGCTCCTAAAAGTTCCCAGTTTCCTAAATGAGCAGTTAGTAAAATTACTCCTCGCCCCCGGGATAGAGCTTCTTTTAAAAATTCTTCTCCCTCTACCTCTTCTATTAAAGAATCCAGCACCTCACTCCCTTTCTTTTTCAGGAGCATCACCTCCATAATAGATAGAGCAAAGTGGCGAAATACCTGCTGAATATGGCGATTAACCTCTAAATCATCTTCCTCCCCCATAACCTGCATCCACTGGATTTTAGCCACCTGCGTGCCGGAGAAGCGATAACATAGATCCCCCAGAAAAAAAGCAAGCTTTTTGATAAGCGTCGGGGGAAGAACTGAAACCAGACTCTCCAGCACCCCAAGGAGAAAGGGAGTCCCTACTCGCTCCAGTAACCACTTTCCCGGTTCAAATGATTTAGATTTTCTTTTCCGCTCAGGTGTTTCTAATTTTCTTCTTAATCCCCGGTTACTTTCCCCACCATTAATTTGCACCTCGCTGAAAGGATAAAAAGGCTCTTGTTTATATAAATTCTCCCCCACTGGATTCGATGATTTCCTGGCAACAAGATTGAGCCGTTTCATTTTTCTAAATTCTAAAGATTCTTTATCCAGAACCATAATAAACCGCTACCTCCTGGATATTCTTGCTTTACAAAGTACTATTGCCTCTTAAAGAGAGTTAAAAACGCAGGATTACCGCAGATTTTCCCCGGTGCTATCCTTTCAATTCTCTTTCTGTATTTTACGTTTTTGATTTGTTTCCGTTTTCTTACCTTTTGTATCCGGGTTCTTTCTCAGTAGGCTCCAACAGAGTTAATCCCACAGTTATATATAAATTATTATATGAGGGCCACAGACCTTTGCAAACCCCTGAAAACGTGATTTGCCGGGGAAACCCTAACTTTCCCCGGCATCGTCAAAGTAGCCTTGATCCAAATTGTATTCCACTTCTTCTTCTTCAAATGATTCTTTTGCTCCCATCAATTCCCACACATCCAGGCTTTCCTCATTCAATTTTTCTCCTCTTATTCTTTCTTTCTCTTCTGCCTCAGTAGAAAGACGGATGTGTCTGTATTTGCTAAAGCCAGTGCCAGCAGGGATAGCTTTTCCAATGATTACATTTTCTTTAAGACCAATCAGTTCATCAACTTTGCCCTTGATGGCTGCATCCGCTAAAACGTGGGTAGTCTGCTGAAAAGAAGCGGCGGAAAGAAAACTATCTACTGCTAAAGAAGCTTTGGTGATTCCCAAAACCACCGGCCTTCCAGTGGCTACCTGCTTCAACCCTGGTAAATACAATATTTCTTCTACCAGGCTTTTGATTTCTTTATCTTCATCCGGCTCTCGGATGAGAAGAAATCCTATATTATCTCCAGCAATTTTAACCACGTCATCTCGGTCGATTACCTGTCCGGCTTTCACCATTACCACTCCATCACTACCGGATACAATATCTTGAGCTATCACTTTACCCACTATTTCCTTTTCCAAAAGCTCTATCAATCTACCTTCTATGGAGAAAAATCGACCATCAGAGAGAGGGATTTCTTTTACCCCCTCACTAACTAATCGACGAGCTATGCCTCTGCTTATCGCCTGTCCAGCCTGAACAATAACTTCACCATTTTGAGGACTGATTACATCCTCAGCTACTTCCTTTCCCAGAATTTCTTCTCTTAAAGCCTTAACTAAACTTTCTTTGATAGGAAAAACTTTAACATCCTTCCACACTACTACCTTCTCAACTCCATGTTCATCAAGTAGTTCAACAGTTTCATTATCTAATCGGGTATCAGCTGGAAGAAGTACTTCCCCGCTCTGGGGGTCGACAACTTCTTCAGCCAGTATTGATCCGCGAAGTTTCTCCCAGATAGATTTATCCCTTGCTTTTAATTTAATTGGCCCCATCTCCGCTATCCGGTCTATAGCTTCTGGCTTTAACGATTCACCAGCTTTTAGTAAAACTTTACCTTCTGATGTTTTGACTTCTTCTACGTTAATCTTATCTGCCAGCTCCAACCCCAGATTACGATAACCCCGGACCACTCGAAGCAAACTACCTTTTCTCTCCACCAAGAAAGGCTTGCAATCAGAAGAGAGAATTAGCCGGATATCATCTTCATTGAGAATTTTGCCCTGGGGCAATATAACCTCACCGGTCATATCCACTACTTCTTCCACTAAAACAGCATCAGTTAAGAAATCTTGTGCTTTTTCTATTAAAAGCTTATTTTCCTCTCCGATTTTCTTGTTTTCCTCTTCAAAATCTTCCAGAAATACCAGCTCCCCGGACAGAAGAGTAGTATCACCAGCATTCTCCACCATAACTTTATTGAGGTTAGCAATCTGGCGAATAATAACTTCGATATGTTTATCATTAATACTCACTCCTTGCGAGATATAAACTGATTGAATCTCGCTGAGGAGGTATTCCTGTACCGCTTTAATACCCTTGATTCTCAATATGTCTCGAGGGTCAATAGGCCCTAAGGTAAGCCGATCCCCCGCCTGCACTCTTTCGCCCTCAGTTACACAAATCTTTACGTCCTGAGGGATAAGATAAGTACGCACCGATTGGTCTTCTTCTTCATCATCAGGAATAACGTGGATCTTTTTCTTCATTCCTACCGTTTCTATTTTTTCCACTGTTCCATATACATCGGAAAGGACGGCGGCTTTCTTGGGCTTTCTCACCTCAAAAAGCTGCTCCACCCGAGGCAAACCCTGAGTGATATCTTCACCGGTAACTCGAATACCACCAGTATGGAAAGTACGCATGGTGAGCTGAGTCCCCGGCTCTCCAATTGATTGAGCAGCTATTATCCCTACCGCTTCTCCTATATCCACCAATCGCCCGGTAGCTAAATTTCTACCATAACACCTCTGGCATACCCCGTAGCGAGTCCGGCAGGTAAGAGGTGATCTCACCAGGGCTTCCTTTATCTCCCTTTCTTTAAACAAAGAGATTGCTTTTTCGTCAACTTCTTCTCCCGCGTGAACCAATATTTCTCCATTATTTTTATCTACTATATCTTTTAACGCTACTCTTCCTAAAACTCTTTCTTCAAAAGATTCTATAAGGTGGTCATTTTCGTCTCGCAAATCAAAAAGCAGAACTCCTTCTTCCGTCCCACAATCCTCTTCCCTAACAATAACATCCTGAGCCACATCCACTAAACGGCGAGTAAGATAACCGGATTTAGAAGTCCGTAAAGCAGTATCAGCCAGACCTTTCCTTGCTCCGTGAGTAGAAATGAAATACTCCAGAACGCTCAACCCTTCTCGAAAATTGGCCTTTATGGGATATTCTATAATCCTTCCTGAGGGATCAGCCATCAATCCTCGCATACCAGATAGCTGGCTAACCTGGCGAATGCTTCCTCGAGCTCCCGACTTAGCCATCATGTTAACCGGGTTGAATTCATCCAGCTCTTCAAGGATAGCATCAGCCACTTTATTAGAAGCATTAGTCCAGACGTCTATAACCTTCTGTTCTCTTTCTTCTTCGGTAATCAGCCCCTCAGCATAATGTTGATTGATTTCCTCCACCCGCCGGTTAGCTTCTTCAATGATACTCCACTTTTCAGGAGGAATTTCCAGATCTTGCACGCTGATGGTTGTTCCCGAACGGGTAGCAAAATGAAAACCAGCCTTTTTAATCTTGTCTAACACGGTTACCGTAGCCTCGTTACCCAGCTTTCGATAACAGAGATCGGCAATTTCAGACAATTTCTTTTTAGTTACTGGTTCATTGTAATAAGGCATAGCATCGGGTAATAGCTCATTAAATATAGCTCTACCCAGAGTGGTTTCTTCTATTTCCGGGTATTTTTCACTAATTTCTCTAATTCTAATTGGTTCGTGTAAATCCAGGTTGCCAAGATTGTAAGTAATAAGAGCTTCATCTACATCTACAAAATATCTTCTACTTTCTCCGCCTCCCCATAAAGTTAAATAGTAGCTACCCAACACCATATCCTGGGTAGGAACAGCAACGGGCTTACCGCTCGCTGGAGAAAGAACATTATGAGAAGAAAGCATGATAATTTGCGATTCAGCCTGTGCTTCAGCAGAAAGAGGAACGTGTACCGCCATCTGGTCTCCATCAAAGTCAGCATTAAAAGCCGAACAGGCTAAGGGATGCAATTGAATTGCATTACCTTCCACGAGAACAGGTTGAAAAGCCTGAATGCTCAATCGGTGAAGAGTAGGAGCTCTATTGAGTAGAACCGGATGTTCAGCTATCACCTCTTCTAAAGCTGCCCATACTTCTTCATCCCTTGCTTTTTCTACCATCCTCTTGGCGCTTTTAATATTTTGGGCAAAGCCCCTATCCACTAACTTCTTCATAACAAAAGGCTTAAAAAGCTCCAGAGCCATTTTCTTGGGAATACCACACTGGTCAAAAGCCAGGCGAGGCCCGGAAACAATAACCGATCTTCCCGAATAGTCTACTCTTTTGCCCAGGAGGTTTTGTCTGAATCTTCCTTTTTTTCCTTTCAACATATCACTAAGTGACTTCAAAGGGCGATTGCCCGGCCCTAGAACCGGTCTACCTCTCCTACCATTATCAAAAAGGGCATCAACCGCTTCTTGCAACATCCTTTTTTCGTTCTTCACAATGATTTCTGGAGCACCCAACTGGAGAAGTCTCTTCAGGCGGTTATTTCGATTAATTACTCGTCTATAAAGGTCATTCAAGTCCGAGGTAGCGAACCTTCCTCCGTCCAGCTGCACCATAGGACGCAAATCAGGAGGCAAAACGGGTATAGTCTCGAGAATCATCCATTCCGGACGATTACCCGATTTAGCAAAAGACTCCACTACCTGTAGTCTCTTGATAAGTTTTTTAGCCTTCTGGCCAGAAGCCTCCTTAAGTTCTTTGCGTAATTCTCGAGCTAACTGGTTTACATCAATATTGCTTAAAATTTCTCTTACCGCTTCTGCTCCTACCCCTGCTTTAAATGTGGAATCGTAGTGGGTGAACAACCGGGCCTCCGTTTCCAGTATTATCTGCGCTACCTTCAAACCCGTTTGCCCGGGATCAATTACTATATAACAAGGTTCTTCCACTGTTTCGGATAAAGGAGTCTCCTCAAAGAGTCCACCAAAAATTTCTTGTAACTCTTTAACTTCCGACTCAGAAAGCTCATCTTCTCGCTGATAAGGAAATACTCGAATGTCTACTACCTCAAACTGGTCTTCTTCTACTTCTTCCACGGTGAAACTTTCCTTATATTTGGAGCGATAACGAGTATATTCTTTAACACTCAGCCGATCTCCAATGGTAAAAGGAAGGCTGTAAACTTCTGCAATCCGGTAAGCAGGTTCAGCTTTAAAATTGGGATCATAGTTAGAATAGATTTTATACTCTATATCCCGGATGGTAGACCCTGCTTCCAAATCAGTAGAGCCCGGCTCTACTACTTTATAACAATCTTCTCTTTTCCGGCCCGAGGCAAAGTACAGTACTTTTTCCAGATTTTTAGGTAAAATCCCTAAAATAAGAGCCATTTTACTGGGAATACTTTTAAAATACCAGATATGGGAAACCGGAGCAGCTAATTCGATGTGTCCCAATCTCTCTCTTCTTACTGAAGAACGAGTTATTTCCACTCCACAGCGGTCACATACTACTCCTCTATCTCTTACTCTTTTATACTTCCCACAATAGCATTCCCAATCTCTAGTAGGTCCAAATATTTTCTCACAGAAAAGTCCATCTCTTTCTGGTTTCAGAGTTCGATAGTTTATAGTTTCAGGTTTTTTTACTTCTCCGTGAGACCATTTACGAATTTCTTCTGGAGAAGCCAATTTAATTTGGATAGCACCTAAATCATTAACGTCTATCAAGGATTCTCCTCCTCTATTTTATTTTTCTCTTCTCTGGAGGTTAATATCCAGAATAGGAGTATCTTCTTCCTCTTCTACTTCCTCCAGAGAAATTTCTCTCTTTTTAGAATCAAATACTCTCACGTCAAGACACAAGCTCTGTAACTCTTTCACCAGCACTTTGAAAGACTCAGGAAGAGAAGGTTTAAGAATATTCTTACCTTTAACAATAGCTTCATAAGCCTGTACTCTCCCTGCAATATCGTCAGATTTTACAGTTAGCATCTCTTGCAAAGTATAGGCTGCTCCATACCCTTCCAGAGCCCATACTTCCATTTCGCCAAATCTTTGGCCACCAAACTGGGCTTTTCCTCCCAGAGGTTGTTGAGTTACCAAAGAGTAAGGACCGGTAGAGCGGGCATGAATTTTGGTTTCTACAAGATGAGCCAATTTGAGCATATATATATAACCTACAGTAATTTCGTTATCAAAAGGCTCTCCTGTTCTTCCATCATAGAGAATAGTTTTGCCCTGAGGAAGAAGTTTAAAATCGGAAGAAATCCGTGAATCAAAAAAGTGATCGAAAAGACCTTGTTCTTCCGGAGCTTCAACCTTCCTCATAAGCTCCATAATTTCTTCCTCCCACGCTCCATCAAAGGGAGGGCTGGACAAAAACTGTCTTTCCTTGTTAGCTATCCACCCTAAGTGAGTTTCCAAAACCTGTCCCACATTCATCCGGGAAGGAACCCCCAGAGGATTGAGCACAATATCCACCGGTGTTCCATCGGGAAGGTAAGGCATGTCTTCCTCTCGGACTATTCGGGCTACTACTCCCTTGTTTCCATGCCTGCCAGCCATTTTATCTCCCACCGAGATTTTTCTCTTTTGAGCCACAAAAACTTTTACCAGCTTGTTCACTCCCGGAGCTAATTCATCACCATTTTCCCGGGAGAAAACTTTAATATCTATGACTTTGCCATACTCTCCATGAGGAATACGAAGTGAGGTATCTCTGACCTCTCGAGCTTTTTCTCCAAATATAGCTCGCAAGAGCTTTTCCTCAGGAGTAAGCTCGGTTTCTCCTTTGGGAGTCACTTTACCCACCAAAATGTCTCCCGGCTTCACATCCGAGCCTATTATCGCTATTCCTTCTTCGTCTAAGTTGCGTAGCATATCCTCTCCTAAGTTGGGAATGTCCCGGGTAATTTCTTCCGGACCCAATTTTGTATCCCGGGCTTCCACTTCGTATTCATCGATATGGATAGAAGTAAAAACATCTTCTTTAACCAATCTTTCACTAATCATGATGGCGTCTTCGAAGTTTTCTCCCTCCCAGGGCATGAAAGCCACAAGAACGTTCTTCCCCAGGGATAGCTCTCCCATGGAAGTACAAGGGCCATCAGCAATGATTTGCCCCTTTTCCACCTTATCTCCTTTTCTAACTATTGGTTTATGATTAATGCAGGTGCTCTGGTTGGATCTCTGAAATTTATTTAATTCATACACATCTATTCCGCCATCATTTGCTTCTATTTCAATTTGCAAAGCATCAGCTTTCTTCACCACTCCGCCTCTTTTAGCTATAACCGTGGCTCCTGAATCTTGCGCCACCTTGTATTCTATCCCTGTCCCAATGTAGGGAGGATGAGAAACTAAAAGAGGAACAGCCTGTCGCTGCATGTTAGTACCCATCAACGCCCGGTTAGCATCGTTATGCTCTAAAAAAGGAATCAAAGCAGCGGAAGCGCTAATAATCTGCTGAGGAGAAACATCCATAAAATCAACCTTATCACGAGGCACTTCCACTATTTTTTCCCTGAACCGGGCTATTGTATTCTCCGTCTGAATATAGCCCTCCTCATCCAGGGGAACATCGGGAGGGGCAGTGTGATAAAGGTCTTCTTCATCGGCAGAAAGGTAAACTATTTCATCAGTAACTCTTCCATCTACCACTTTTCGATAAGGAGTTTCTATAAACCCATAATCATTAACCTTGGCGAACATGCACAGAGAAGTAATAAGACCAATATTAGGGCCTTCTGGAGTTTCAATAGGACATATTCTTCCGTAATGGGTATAATGCACGTCCCTGACTTCAAAACCTGCCCGCTCTCGACTCAAGCCCCCCGGCCCCAGGGCACTCAATCTTCGCTTATGAGTAATCTCAGAAAGAGGATTAACCTGATCCATGAATTGAGATAGTGGACTGCTGCCTAAGAACTCCCGCATAGCAGCAACAATAGGCCTCACATTAATGAGACTTTGAGGAGTGGCTGATTCCACATCAGGTTGAATAGTCATCCGTTCCCTGATCACTTTCTCTACTCGCAAAAGACCGATGCGGAACTGGTTTTGTAAAAGTTCTCCCACCATACGAGCTCGTCGGTTGCCAAGGTGGTCAATATCATCTTCATAACCAATACCATCAATAAGATTAAGGAAATAGCGAATACTGCCCACTACATCCTCGGGGGTGAGAGTTCGGTATTTTTTAACCCTCACTCTTTCTATTCCTAATCCTCGCAGATCCCGGATAAGACCCAGAGTTAAAGGTTTTCCTTTTTCTACCAGAACTTCTCCAGTTATCTCATCCACTACCGCTTCACTCAAAATTCTTCCTTCCAGATCCTCAGAAAGAACCTCCCAGGTGTCCTCTCTTTCCACATAGATTTTCACCGGTAATTCTTCTTCGCTAAACACTTTTATGTATTCTATGGGGTATTCTTCGTTAAGTTTTTCCAATTCCTGGGCCAGGCGACGGTTAATTCTTTCTCCCTTTTTTCCTGCTATTCGATAACGAGAAGTATCAATATCTTCACCCAGTAAGCTGATATCTCGCAGGCATTTTTTATCCTGCAAGTCAATCACAATATCCTCAGCCAACACTGGTTCTTCTATCCGAATAACTCTTTCTTCCAACTTTAGCTTGTTATTTATTTTATAGCGACCAACTTCACCCAGATCATAACGACGAGGGTCAAAAAAGAGGTATCTCATGAAATCTCTAGTGTTCTCCTCCGTAGGAGGCTCGCTGGGACGAAGTCTACGAAAGATCTCTACCACTGCTTCTTTGTAATTAGTAGAAGGATCTTTCTCCAGAGTCTTCCGGATAATCGGATGATAATCAAACATAGACAAAATTTCCTCGTTATCTTCATATCCCAGAGCTCTAACCAGAGTGACAGCGTTAATTTTTCTCCTTTTATCTACTCGTACGTAAATGATATCTCCTGTATCAATTCCAAATTCTAACCACGCCCCCCGATTGGGAATAATCTTAAAGCCGTAATCCACTTTCCCGGTGGTAGTAACTTCTCGAGAGAAAAATACCCCGGGAGAGCGAACTAACTGAGTAACTACCACTCGTTCGGCTCCATTAACTACAAAAGTACCCCATTCGGTCATGAGAGGTATATCACCCATATACACATCCTGTTCCTTTATTTCATTGGTTTGCCGGTCAATTAATCTTATCCGCGCATGAAGAGGAACAGAATAAGTTCTCCCTTTTTCCTTAGCCTCTTTAACAGTAAAAACTGGCTCTTCCAATCGATAATTGACAAACTCGAGAACCATTCTTCCAGTAAAATCTTGAACCGGAAACACTTCCAGGAAAACTTCCTGCAATCCTTGCTTTTTACGGTTTTCAGGTGGGACATCTCCCTGCAAAAACCAATCAAAAGACTTTTTTTGAATCTCTATGAAATCAGGAAGTTCCAAGGAAGAAGGGATTTTGGCAAAACTTTGCCTCTCAATATAACTTACACTCACTAATCACACCACCTTTTGAGGGAAAATCGAGTAGCAATTTTTGTTAGATAACACTTTGTTTGAAGAAAGAATAATAACTTTTCGTCCTCCCGTCTTAAATACACCTGAAAAGACAAATAGCTATTATATAAGCTTTTTAATCAAATGTCAATAGCACAAAGGCCTGACTTGAGGCACTTTTGGAAGGTCTCTAAAAAACAACCTCCTGTGGGATATAAATGCAACTCACGAACGAATATAAATAACCCCAAAGGGAATTTACGAATTAACATTCCTATATATTATGCAAAATTTTGTGAAATATTTCAAGTAACCTTGCAGATGAATTTAAAGAAACCAGCTTAAAGAAGACTGGTTCTTTTAATCTCAGGGCTATTGAGGCAAAAAGCTTTATTATTTCAGAGATAGCCAGACAGCTTCTATCTTCAAAAAGCTTCTCTCTTAAAAGAAGATGTTAAGCAGATTATTTGCCCAACCCTTAGAGACCTATAGAAAAATACTGGAAGTTTTTGTCCAAAAAGTGGTGGAAAAGCTTCAAGCTATGGTCTTGAATTATACCAGAATACCAGATGTTTTATCTGCCTCTGTACCTTTAGAAAGAAAGAGCCATTCCCATTTGCTTTGAATTCCCTTTCCCCCGGATAATAGAAAAGGGAAGTAAAAACTTATTTGAAATAAACCTGATTAAAAAAACTTAGAGATATATATTGCCTCCTTCATTTAATAATTATCACTATGAAGGTTTATAAAATTCCTTTTGCAGGAGAAAAAAACATCGTATACATGAAATGACTTTATTACTTTTTAACTATAGAAAGGGATTTTTCAAACAGCCTCAAAATAACTACAAACGGCCTCATAAAAATTTGACAAAAAATTAAACATTATGTATAATTCAAGTAAATAGTAATGAGAACTATTATTATAGTGGAAGAAATGAATAAAATTAAGAAAACTAAACAAAGAGAAGCTATTTTAGAGATTCTAAAAAATACTAAATCTCATCCCACTGCTGATGAAGTTTACCAAAAAGTGCGGCAGAAAATTCCTCGCATTAGTAAGGGCACAGTATATCGTAATTTGAAACTCCTCACCGAAAACAAAGAAGTTATGAAAATTGATACAGGAGGAACAGAAGGTAGATATGATGCCCGAGTGGAAAATCATTACCATTTTCGCTGTGAGAGTTGTGGAAAGGTGTTCGATGTAGATGTGCCAGTAGATACGGAACTGGATAAAAAGGTATCTCAAAAAACCGGGTTTAACATTACTCACCATGTTTTAGAGTTTCGGGGCTTTTGCTCTGATTGTCAGAAAAAAGCAATTATCTCCCCTAGCGGAGATAAAAATAAAGAGGAGGTATAAACGATGGAAGAATTAAGAGAAGAAATTATCAGTTTTCCTCGAGTGGGAGAGATGGCACCCTCTTTTGAAGCTGTTACTACTCATGGAACTTTAAGGCTGGAAGATTTCAAAGGGAGCTGGCTGGTGTTATTTTCTCATCCTGCCGACTTCACTCCGGTGTGCACTACCGAGTTTATTGCTTTTAGCCAGGCCTATCCTGAATTTCAAAAAAGAGGAGCAGAGCTCCTGGGACTCAGCGTGGATAGCGTGTCCTCTCACATTGCCTGGGCTCGCAACATTCAGGAGAAAACCGGAGTCAAAGTTCCTTTCCCCATTATTGCCGACCTCAGTAAAGAAGTATCTATCAAATACGGCATGATTCACCCCGGAGAAAGCAAAACTGAAACTATTCGGTGTGTGTTTATCATCGACCCCGACCAGGTTATTCGCGCCATCCTCTATTACCCTCTAACTACTGGTAGAAATATCAGTGAAATATTGAGAATAATCGATGCTTTACAAACCACCGATAAATACGGTGTGGCTACTCCTGCTAACTGGCAACCGGGAGAAAAAGTAATAGTTCCTGCCCCCACCACCGTAGAAGGAGCAGAAGAGCGGTTAAAAGAGGGATATGAATGTGTAGATTGGTATCTATGTAAAAAAAGCGTCTAAGAAAGGAGGGTTTTTATGGCCTGCGTAACGCCAGAAGGAAAACCTACTGAATCGGGAAAGAAAATTCTCAACGCTCTAAAATCTGGAGCAGCGTCTCCTGAAGAAATAGCTAAAACCAGTGGTTTACCTCTATTCCGAGTAAGAAGTGGACTTCGAGACATGGTTCAAGCCGATTTAGTGAAAGAAGAAGAAGGAAAGTATAAACTTACTGAAAAAGGAGAACAATTTATCGAATAAACCGAGACGTCAATTTTACCGGGAGAGGGTGGAAAATAGCCTGCTCTCTCCCGGGAGTTTACTGCAGTTATCAAATAGGTTAAAACTTTAATTTTTTTCACCCTCAAATTCTCCCTATCTCAGGGAATGCTTGTGTCTCTCCAATCTTGTCTGCAAGGAATAGCCAAGGAAAAGTCTTACTTCTAAAAAACAAGGTTTTCAAAGAAAAAACTTGCGACCAGTTAGGAGTCTATCGTGTCATCTCCGCCGGATTCAGAAGCTATCGGTAGAGTAAAGGTAAAAACAGTCCCCTCCTGGAGCTGGCTTTCCACCTTTATTGTACCACCGTGGTTTTCTATAATTTGTTTGGCGATGGCCAGCCCGAGGCCTGTCCCCCCTTTTTCTCGAGAACGAGATTTTTCTACCCGGTAAAATCGCTCAAAGAGATGGGGGATATCTTTTTCGGGGATTCCTTCCCCCTGGTCTTTTATAGAAACAGCTACTTCTTTCTCCTCTTCCCAGACCTTTATTTCTACGGTGCTCTCCGGAGGAGAAAAAAGAAGAGCATTACTCAGTAAATTTATTAACACCTGCTCAATCCGATCCATATTTCCCAGAACTAAAGGGAGCTGAGAAGGAAAATCTTTCTTTATCTGGATTTTTTTATCCTCTATCTGGGGCATTAACTTAAGCAATACCTGGTCTATCATCTGGGGAAGGGATAAGGGATTTACTTCCCATTCTATTTTTTTTGATTCCATGAGAGAAAGGTCTAAAAGGTCATGAATAAGCCGAGAAAGGCGCAGCGTCTCTCGGTGAATAACTTCTAAGTATTTCTTTTTTAGCTCCTCATCACCGATTACCCCATCCATCATTGCTTCTACAAATCCCTGGATGGAGGTGAGAGGGGTGCGCAACTCGTGAGAAACGTTAGCTAAAAAATCACGACGCAGTTCTTCCAGTTGGCGAAGTTCGGTGATATCTTGAAAAACCCCTACCGCTCCATATACTTTCTCCCCCTCTTTTAAGGGTGTTATGTGGACAACGAGATGGTCTCCATTTTCTATTTGAAATTCTTGAGCTTCTTCTTTTCCCTCTTTTAGCGCTCGGGAGAAAATTTCCTGTATCTGGACTTGAGTAAATAATTGGGCAACATGAAGTCCCAAAGGAGCTTCTCCCTCCCACTTCAATTTTTTAAGTAAGGATGGATTAATAGAAGTGATTTTCTCTTCTTCATCTATAGCTACTACACCTTCTGCCATATGAAGGAGTATGTTTTCGGTTTCCCGTTTTTCCTGATGAAGGTGATTAATAGTTTCTTCTAAAGCGGAGGAAAGGTAATTAAAATCTTGCGCTAATTGTCCCAATTCATCTTCCGTGTGCACTTCTATTCTCCGCTGTAAATTGCCGGAAGCTAAATCTCGAGCTGCTTCGCTTATTTTCTGAAGAGGACGAGTGAGAGAGCGAGAGAAAAAATAGGAGAGAATGAGAGAGAAAACTAAAGAGATGGCACTGGCTATAAGGATGATACGCCTTACCGCAGACACAGTAGCCTGAATATTAACTATAGGAGATAAAAGTAAAAGAACAGAAGAAACTTCTCCATTTTGCAAGACCGGGGAAGCGGCTATCAACATTGCCTGGTCAAAACGGGGGCTGAACCCTCTAAAAACTACAGTTTCTCCTTGAAAAACTTTTTCTAAAATTTCTCGGGGAAGCGGCTCTCTACCCATTCTACCCCAGGGGGGGCGAGGTGGCTCGGATAGAGGAAAATTAGGAGAGGATAGTTCCTGTCGGCTGAGAAGCAAAATCTGAGTTCCTTTTCTCAGGCGGGGTAAAATCTCCGGTATTTCTTCCCGAGGAGACTGGGAAATGAATTCGCTGATGGTTTTAGCCTGTTCCGCTATTTCTTTTTCTTGGGAAGCAAGGTAGTGGCGAGAAAAAAATTGGGAACTTAAGATTCCGGAGACCAAAAAGGAAAGGGCCACCACTGCAAGATAAGAAAGGAGAAGTTTAGAAAATAGGGTTTTTTTCATCGTTCGGGCTCAAATTTATAACCGTATCCCCATACCGTTTTTATTGAAGAAGAAATTCCTCCTTCGCTTAATTTTTCTCGAAGACGTTTTATGTGGGTATCTACAGTTCGAGCATCTCCTGCAAAATCATACCCCCACACATATTCTAAAAGCTGTTCCCGGGTGTAAACCCTCTGGGGGTGGTTTACCAGAAACCAGAGTAGTTCGAATTCTTTGGGAGTAAGGTTGATTTCCTTCCCTTTTATTTCCACTTTTTTGGCTTCATAATCAATCCGGAGACCAAGAGCTTCCCACGTTTTTCCTCCCCCCGAAGAGGCATTAAAGCGACGAAGGACAGCCTTAATCCTCGCTACCAACTCCCGAGGGCTGAAAGGTTTAGCCACGTAGTCATCAGCTCCCAGTTCCAACCCCAGCACCTTATCAAATTCTTCCCCTCGGGCGGTGAGCATAATTATGGGAACATAAGAAGTTTTCCTTATTTCCCGGCACACTTCCCATCCATCTTTTTTGGGAAGCATGAGGTCTAAAAGAACGAGATCAGGAGAAATCCTGGACATCTTTTTCAGTGCTTCCTCTCCATCGGAAGCCAATTCTACCTGAAATCCCTCCTTCTCAAGATACAAGCGGAGGAGCTCTCTCACACTTTCTTCATCTTCCACTACCAGGATAATAGCCATACTCTATCCACCTTTAAATATAAGAAATTTAATAATGCTCGCCGACTATTTTCTCTCAAAACTCCTTTAACTGATTTTCCCAGGTTCTCTCCTCCTGGTATTCTTATGGCCAGGAACCGTGTTGTGCGTTATAGTAGCCCCGAAGTTACTTCGGGGCTACTATAATTATCCTACCTGATGTTTGCCGGAAAGCCCATACCTGGAAAGCCCGTGTCTCTCTGAAAGGTAAAGCCTTTTCCTCTTCTTTGGGGATATTGCTTAGCCAATTGAGAAGTCTGTTCGGGAGTCAGAATAGAAAGCACTTCCTGAAACATAGCATTTCTGCTTTCCTGTATCTTTTGTTCCAAGGAGTTAATTTCTTCTATCTTAGTCCGTATCTCACTGGCTACTTCTTCAGAAGGAGTTTCAAAACTCAATTTCCAGAGACTAATTCGCGCTTCCTCCATCTGGTCTTGCAAATCCCGGATGTTCGGACGATATTTTTCCCAGACCTCCAGGATTTTGATTTTCTGTTCCTGACTCAGGTTAAGAGAATAGTTAATATTCTGGTGCAGCCTATCCTGTCTCATTTCCCTATCTCTTTCCTCACGGGGAGGGGAGCTTCTTTCCTGAGCAAAAATGGGGAAAGCTATACTTAAAACAAGCACGCTCACCAAAGCTACAAATAACCAGGTTTTTCTCATGTGTTTAACCTCCTTTTTAGCTTTTGAGAACATTTTAAGGGGTCTTTTTGGCTTTTTAGTGAGCGATTTGTTACCAATTTATGAAAGTTTGTAACGACTTCTCTTTTTCACTTCTTTCTAACGCTAATTGAATTAGCTCATCTATGAGCTGAGGGTAAGGGATGCCACTTGCTTCCCAGAGCTTGGGATACATACTGATGGAAGTAAACCCGGGAATGGTGTTGAGTTCGTTTACAATAATTTCTTCTCCCCGGAGAAAAAAGTCCACCCTGGCCATCCCCTCACAAGAAAGAGCCCGAAAAGCTTGAATGGCTAAACATTGTATTTTCTCTGCTATATTTTCTGGAAGAGAAGCGGGGATCTGAAGAAGAGCTCCCTCCGGGTCAATGTATTTTGCCTCGTAAGAGTAAAATTCATGACCGGGGATGATTTCTCCAGGGCAAGAGACACGAGGTTTTTCATTTCCCAGAACGGCACATTCAATTTCTCGCCCCTCGACATATTCCTCAATTAAGATTTTACCATCGTAGCGAAAAGCTTCCTCTAAAGCAGAGAAAAACTCCTCCTCTTTTTTAACTTTGCTTATACCCACAGATGAGCCAAGAGTGGCCGGTTTTACAAAAAAAGGCAATCCTAATTGGCTAACCATTTCGGGGAATTTGATTTCCTTTTTTTCCTCACGAGCAAAAGATAAAAATTTAGCGGCAGGAATTCCAGCTTCTTTCAGCAATCTTTTGCTTACCTCTTTATCCATAGCAATAGCTGAACCTAGCACTCCCGCCCCCACGAAAGGAACTTCTGCTATTTTCAGCAATCCCTGGATAGCACCATCTTCACCGAACGGTCCATGAAGAACAGGGAAAACAACATCTACCGGCTGCAACCTTTCTCCAGTAGAGAGATTAACCAGTTGTCCTGCGCCTCCGGGAATAAAAATCACCTCATCCCCTCGAGAGGTAAGGTGAGGCAGAAGAGAGCCTTCCATTTCTTCTTCAAAATCAGCTAAAGCTTTAAGGTGCCAGCGACCGTCTTTATCAATACCTATAAGGACAATATCATATTTCTCTCTATCCATAGCTTCTATAACGTTTTTTGCTGATTGGAGAGAAATCTCGTGCTCTACCGATTTTCCACCACAGATGACAGCCACTCTTAATTTTCTTTTCATAGCGCCAACCCCGATAAATTATTTCTGGAAGGAATTTAGCACAAAATCCATCCTTCTACAAGAGAGATTCAAAAAGCACAACTACAAATAAGTGGGATACTCTGTCATCCCGATATTACCACACAATTGATGTTATGAGCTTGCTTTGCCTCTGAGAGATTGCCCAGATGGCTTGTGGTATAAGACTAAGAGAGCACAAAAGATGAAAAAATTTGGAATAACAACGCTGAAGTAATAACATTCCAGCACTTAGAGAGAAGAAACATCTCTCGAACTATAGGACACAAATCCTCCTATGACTTCCGGAAGAGAAAAATCTGAAAACATAGAAAAACAAAACTGCTGAAGGAGTAAAAGCATCTCCCTCAGCGTGCGATTAATACCCCAAGGACACAGTGAAGAGGTGGAGTATTAAAAAGAAGAACATGCCAGGAATTTCACGAGATACTATAAAATTAGGAAAAAGATGAAATCTTTTCTTACCTGAAGAAAATTGACGAGACTATACCTGTTTTTGAGTCTCCTCAATAAAAGCCAGCATGTTGGGAAGAGAAACATCCCCTTCCACATCGTGAGCGGGGCCAAAGATATATCCTCCTGGACGTCCCATATCTATAAGGCGCCTTGTTTCCCGCACTACATCTTGAGGGGTGCCATAGGGAAGAGTTTGCTGAGTGGAAAGCCCACCATGAAAACTCAAGCGATCCCGGTATTGTTCTATTAATTGAAAAATATCCATAACTTCCGGTTGAAAAGGATTGAAGCAGTCCACCCCTATTTCTATCAAATCATCGAACAGTTCATCTACATCTCCGCAAGAATGAATAAATACATATTTCCCCTCCTGTTTCGCACTTCCATACATTCGGCGTAACTCCGGATAGATAAACTCCTTCCATATTTTCGGCCCCATCTGCAAACCTCGCTGCTGTCCCCAATCATCGCCAAAATATACGGCATCTATATCGTACTTCATAGCCTCTTTTACTTGAGCAATATTATAGTCGGCTATAGTGTGTAACAGCTCGTGCACAAAATCAGGGTGGTCATAGAAATCCATCATAAGTTGCTCCATGCCTCTTAAGGTCCAAGCTCTCTCATATAGCGAAAAACCGATCTGGAATACCCGAAACCTATCGGGATAGCGCTGAATTTTCTCGGGGATATCCTGAAAAAAACGGTGGTCTAAAGGGTTGGGAAACCGATATCCCTGTAGGCTGGGTTTAGATAACACTGGTTTCTGGACATTGCCGATATCCTTATCTATGCTCCGGTCCCAGACTACTCCAAAAACATCTTGCACTAAGTTTGGCCCCACCTCTTCGAAAAAACCGATATCGCTTCCCAACTTCAAAAGATGATTGCCAACAAAATCTTCCAGTTCCTCCCTGGAATTGATTTGCTGACCGGAATTATTATAATGAGCAATAAGTTTGTCCGCCGCTTCTTTGGTAAAACCAAAAGACCAGGGAACATAAGGCGGTTGTTTGTGGTCAAGTACAATTTTTATTACCTGGCGCTTGGTCATAACGTACTCCCCCTTCCAATACCGAGCTCCTCACCTCTATTAAACTCGAACCTGATATATAATAACCTCTGACGTTCGATTATTCAAACCTCTTCTAAAGTTAGGAACCCACCAATAGTATTACCCTCCCACTCAACTGGTTATTAATTTCAGTATCCTCCAAAACCTCTTAAACCACTCAAACTTTAAAAGCAAGTTATATTTTGCTAAAAAATCGGGATCTCAAGAACGGAAGCTCTTAAATCTTTTTCTGAACGTAAAGTACGAGGAAAGCGCTTAAAGAACATTGAAACGTGGAGCTTATAATCGGAAATAGTGCGGGGAGCTCTTCCTTCAGCCTTCTTTTCAAACAGAAATAGCTCCAAAAAATTATTATAATCTTCTCGAGGAAATTTTACTGTTTCTCCCATGAGAAATGAGGTAGTCCATCGACTATAAAAGAGCTTTTTAGAAACAGAAGAGATGCACTTCTGGTGCGAGAGGCGGGAGTTGAACCCGCACGGGGTTTCACCCACTGGATCCTAAGTCCAGCGCGTCTTCCATTCCGCCACTCTCGCAACACTGAAATTTTAAGACAATTTATATTTTCTGACAACCCCCTGGTAACTTGGCTCTATAGAGAGTAAATACTTCAAGAAATTTCTTGAGCTAAAAGTTCAGCAATTTGCACCGCGTTTAGCGCTGCTCCCTTTCTTAGTTGATCTCCCACCACCCAGAGACTTAAACCCGAAGGAGAGGAAATATCTTCCCTTATTCTTCCCACTAAACATTCATCTTTTCCTACCGCCATTAAAGGAGTAGGATAAAGAAGGTGTTCTGGATCATCTACTACCTTCACTCCCGGAAAAGAAGATAAAAGCTCTATAGCTTTGCCTCTGGTTATTTTTCTTTCCGTTTCTATATTAATAGCCACCGAATGGGCACGAAATACTGGAACCCGAACACAAGTAGCGCTGATTAAGAGGTTTTCCTCCTCCAGTATTTTTTGGCTCTCCCAGACCATTTTCATTTCTTCTTTAGTGTAGTAATTGTCCAGAAAGGTATCGATATGGGGTATCACATTAAAAGCAATTTGCTGGGGGAAAACACGAGGCACTATTTCTTCCTGATTCACATAAGCTCTGACTTGCTCTTCTAACTCCGCCATGGCTTCCGCTCCTGCGCCTGAGGTAGCCTGGTAACTGGCAGCTATTATCCTTTTGATTTTCCCATAGTCGTGCAAAGGCTTCAAGGGCATAAGAGAAATGGTAGTGGTACAGTTGGGGTTGGCAATGATATTTCTTCGGCTGTAATCTTTAATCCGATGAGGATTAATCTCCGGAATGATTAAGGGAATATCGGGGTCTTGCCGGAAAGCTGAGGAATTATCTATCACCACACAACCACTCTGTGCCGCCAGAGGGGCAAATTCTCGGCTTACGGAAGCACCGGCGCTAAAAAGAGCGATATCTACTCCCTGAAAGCTATTTTCACTTAAGGCTTCCACTGTCCACTCCTTACCCCGGAAAAGCACTTTCTTCCCTTGAGAGCGGGAAGAAGCCAGAGGCCGGAGCTCTGAAACTGGAAAGTTTCTCTCCTCTAAAACCTTGAGCATCTCCTGCCCCACTGCCCCAGTCACTCCTGCTACCGCCACCTTAAACTTCTTCATTGAGCCTCACCTCCTGCATAATGAACTCTTCATGCAAAACTTTTACTGCTTCTTCCATCAAATCCCGGGGGATGAGACAAGAAATCCGAGAATTAGAAGTACTGATCATATCTATATTTATCCCTGCCCGAGCTAAAGCGTTAAACATCCGATAAGCAATATTAGGGCTGCTGGCTATCCCTGCTCCTACTAAAGATACCCGGCTCATTGTTTCATCAAACTTCATTCCCTGAAAAGACAATTCTTTCTCCAGGCAAGCGATGGCCTTTCTCACTTTTTCTTCATCTTCCCGAGAAGCTACAAAAGCCAAGTCTTTGTAGTCTTCCCTTCCTTCACTCTGAATAATCATATCAATGAAAACTGAAAAATCGGACAAAGCTTTAAAAATCTGTGCTGCTACTCCCGGTTGATTAGGTACTCCTAATAACACTATTTTTAACATATCCCCGCTGTGAGTAATTGCCTTTACTCTCACTTCTTCCATACTATTTATTTCTTCCACCCAGGTTCCCTCCCTTTCTGAAAAAGTAGAACGAACGTGCACCCTCACTCCATAGGCTTGAGAAAAGTCCACCGCTCGGGGTTGCAAAACTTTAGCCCCCAAAGTAGCCATCTCTGACATTTCTTCATAAGAGAGGCGGGCAATTTTTTTAGCCTGAGGAACAAGATGAGGATCAGCAGTAAACACCCCTTGGACGTCAGTATAAATCTCACAGAAATCAGCGCTCAGTGCTGCAGCAAGAGCGCAGGCAGTAACATCGCTCCCTCCTCTTCCCAGGGTAGTGATATCTCCTTGAGGGGTTCTACCCTGAAAACCAGCTACTATCACCACCTGGTGTTTGAGAAGCAAATCTTTTATCCTCCGGGTATCTATATGGAAAATTTTAGCTTTGGTATAGGTATCAGTGGTAATGATTCCTGCTTGCCCTCCGGTCAAAGAAACAGAGCTCACCCCTAAAGAAGAAAGAGCAATGGATAAAAGAGATATGGAAACTTGCTCTCCGGTAGAAAGTAACATATCCAGCTCTCTTTCCGGGGGAAAAGGGTTTAAGCTTTTAGCCAGGGAAATAAGCTGATCAGTGGTTTTTCCCATAGCAGAAACCACTACTACTAATTCATGCCCTTCATCCCTGCACTTTTTTACCCGGGAAGCTACCAGCCTGATTTTATCCAGATCGGCTAAAGAAGAGCCCCCGTATTTTTGCACTATGAGGCTCATAGCTTTCTCACCCTTGCTCCATCTTCTACCGCTTCTACTTTTTTTATTTCTACGCTTACTCCCCAGGATTGAAAAATTTTTCCCAGATCCTCTTCTTCTTCCTCTCTCAAAGGTCGAGATAAAAAAAGAATTAAAGCAGGTCCTGAGCCACTAATAGCCACATTCCCCAGATTTCTTTTCTGGATATATTCTTTAACCTCGCTAAACCCTTTAATTTTAGCCCCCCGATAGGGCTGATGAATCTCATCTTCTAAAGATAAAAAGAATCCTTCTTTATCTCCGGTAAAAATACTCCCTAAAAGATAGGCAAGAGATGATAGAGTAAAAACTACTTTGTCCCGGGGATAAGAAGAAGGAAGAACTTTTCTCATTTCCTCGGTAGATAGAGTATAATCAGGGATGCAAACTACCATCTCCACTTCTCGTAAAAAGGGAAGTTGATGATAAAAAATTCTTCCTTCTCGGAGAAGAGCTATGGTGAACCCTCCCAAAAAAGCAGGTAAAACATTGTCAGAGTGTCCTTCTATTTGCGAAGCTACTTCTATCATCTGGGATAAATTCAACACCCTCCCCATTACCTCATTGGCAGATAGCACTCCCGCTACAATACAGGCGGCACTGCTTCCCAGACCCCGGGAAATGGGTATCTCATTAAAAGCCTTTACTCTCATCCCCTGTCCGGGAAAACTCGCCTTCTCCCAGGTTTTTCTGACTGCATGAAAGAAAAGGTTATCTTCTTCCTTTATTTTCCCCTCTCCCTCTCCCTGATGGTACAAATGGAATCCCTCTCCCTCGCTACTTACCTCTACCCGATAAAAAAGGTTAAGAGCCAGACCTAAAACGTCAAACCCACAAGCCAAATTGGCTGAGGTAGCTGGAACACACACTTCAAACATGTTCTCTCTCCAATCCCAAAATTTCTACCACTTCTTCTGCGGATGCTCCTACTTCTTCAATTCTTCCCTCACCTTGTTTTATGGCAATGTCGGGGTCTTTGAGCCCGTGTCCGGTTAAAACGCAAACTATGGTTTCCCTGCCGGTAAAAAAGCCCTCTTCAGATTTTTTCAACACTCCGGCAAAAGAAGCTGCAGAAGCTGGCTCTACAAATATCCCCTCTTCTTCAGCCAGCATCCTTTGCGCCTGTAAAATTTCTTCATCACTCACTGCTTCAATCAAGCCTCCTGACTCATCCCGAGCAGCGATAGCTCCCTTCCAGCTGGCAGGGTTTCCAATCCGGATAGCAGTAGCCACCGTTTGAGGATTAGAAACAGGTTTTCCGGAAACTAAAGGAGCCGCTCCTTCGGCTTGAAAGCCTAACATTCGGGGAAGAGAGGTAATTTTCCCCTTCTCTTTTAGCTCTTTAAACCCTTTCCAGTAAGCAGTGATGTTTCCCGCGTTACCCACGGGTAGCGCAAGATAGTCAGGACTTTCCCCCAGCCACTCTACCACTTCAAACGCCGCAGTTTTTTGCCCCTCAATACGATAAGGATTAAGGGAGTTAACCAGAGCCACCGGATAGTGAGAAGTTATATATCTCACTATAGAAAGAGCATCGTCAAAGTTTCCTTGCACTGCCAGAACTCGTGCTCCGTGCATAAGAGCCTGGGAGAGTTTTCCCAGCGCGATTTTCCCCTGAGGGATAAGAACAATGCAGGAAAGACCGGCTCTTTGCGCATAAGCTGCAGCTGATGCGGAAGTGTTACCAGTAGAAGCACACATCACCACAGCTCTACCTTCTTCTTTGGCTTTAGCCACTGCTACCACCATCCCCCGGTCTTTAAATGAGCCGGTGGGGTTCATGCCTTCAAATTTAAAATAAAGTTTTCCTGCTCCTAACTTCTCTACCAGCTGATAAGACTCCACAAGAGGAGTGTTTCCCTCATTTAGAGTAATAAGAGGAGTATGAGATGTTACAGGAAGGTAATCGGCAAAATACTCCAACACTCCAGGCCAGCGCAAAGTCAAACCTCCTTTACCAAAACAGATTTTCATTAGCATACCACAACTATTCTTCTGAATCATCAGTTTTCAATACTAAATTTAAAAAGTAAAGGAGATTTAAACCCCTTATGGCATCTCTCTACTCAGTGCTCTCTAATCTTTATTTGGTGCTGGGTGTTTAACCGACTCAGAATGTCCAATATAGTCATAGTCTTTAGGAGAATACTGAGAAAATACTTGAAGAAAGGAGAAGGACCCCGGGAATGGATAACTGAATTCCCGAGGCCCCCCAAAAGGTACGATTATTGTATCACACTACACTAGTAAATGGGGTAGCATATTGCCCGAGACTTAGTGAAAGAATTTCAAAAGCCTTCCTCTAACAAGCCTCACAATACTTCTCTGCTCCCAGATATAGTACCTGTTGAGGTCGGCTACCGTAGCGATAAACAGTAATCCCTTTGCACTTTAGCTCATGAGCCAGAAGATATGCTTCTTCCACATCTTGAGGAGTAGCACTTTCCGGGAGATTGATGGTTTTAGAAACGGCGTTATCCACATATTTCTGAAAAGCGGCCTGCATCCGAATGTGGAAGGAAGGAGGAATTTCTAAAGCAGTAATAAAGAGACGGTGAAGCTCCTCCGGAACATCAACTCCTTCCAGGTTCCCTTTTTCCAAAATTACCTTCCAGATTTCTTCCGGAATTTGATAACTTTTCAATTTTTCTTCTAAAAGAGGATTAACCTCCAGGAGTTCTGTATTATCCAGAACATAGCGGCGAAAAGCCAAAGCAAAAAAGGGCTCTATACCACTGGATACAGAAGCAATCAAACTTATACTTCCGGTGGGGGCAATAGAGGTAAGAGTGGCATTGCGAAGGGGTAAATTCTTGTCTTTCCAGATACTTTCAGGATAATTGGGAAAAGTGCCTCGCTCCTCGGCCAGCTCTTGAGAAGCACACCGAGCTTGCAAAGAAATAAAGTTCATCACTTCTTCAGCAATTTTTAAGGCTTCCTCACTATAATAGGAAACTCCGATTTTAGCTAACATATCAGCAAAACCCATCACTCCTAAGCCTATTTTCCGGTTTCCCTCTACCATTTTTTGTACTTGAGGAAGGGGATAGCGATTAGCATCGATAACATTATCCAGAAAATGTACCGCCCTTTTAACTGTTTCTTTTATTCTCTGGTAGTCAATTTTCCCTCCTTCTACCATCCGAGCTAAGTTGATAGAACCCAGATTACAGGATTCATAAGGTAAAAGAGGGACTTCCCCACAAGGATTAGTGGCTTCAATTATACCCTGGGAAGGGGTAGGATTATGGCGATTTATTTCATCTAAAAATATAAGACCTGGCTCTCCACTTCTCCAGGCGCTCTGGGCCAGCATCTTAAAAAGCTCCCGAGCGTTTATTTTCTCCCACACTTTTCCATCCTTGGGATTACAGAGTTCCAGTTCTTCCCCTTTCCGCACTTTTTCCATTTCTTCATCAGTTATGGCCACAGAAAGATTGAAATTTTCCAGAAAGCCAGTTTTTTCTTTGGCATGGATAAATTCTCGAATATCAGGATGATTAAAGCGCAAAATACCCATATTAGCTCCCCGGCGTTTTCCACCCTGTTTCACTACTTCGGTAGCGGTATCAAAAATTCGCATAAAAGAAACCGGACCCGAGGCTCTGCCACCGGTTGTGGAAACCCGATCCCCTCGAGGGCGAAGATGAGTAAAAGTGAAGCCAGTACCTCCCCCTGATTTATGGATGAGAGCCATCTCCCGGAGGGCATCAAATATGGATTCTATGGAATCTTCTACTGGTAAAACAAAGCAAGCCGAAAGCTGCCCCAGAGGAGTTCCGGCATTCATCAAAGTAGGGGAATTGGGCAAAAAGTAGAGAGAGGTCAGCATTTCGTAGAATTCAGAGTAAGCTTTATCTACATCCTTCCCGTAGCGAGCGTCCACCTCAGCTACAGCTCTGGCTACTCGCTTCATCATCTTGCGAGGAGTCTCTATTATTCTTCCCTCTTCATCCCTCAAGAGGTAGCGCTCCTGTAACACTTGCACAGCATTTAGAGAAAGTTTAAGGTCGTCTTTCACTCCAAAAAGCTTCTGTTTCGCTTCTCGCAGCTCTCTTCTTTTTTCCCGGTAGAGAATATAGGCTCGAGCTACCTCCGGAAACCCCTCCCTCATTAATACCTCTTCTACAGTATCCTGGATTTCTTCTACCTCAGGTATAGATGATTTGACCCGCTCCGGTAAAAGTTTTAAAACTTCGCCAGTGAGTTTTTCTGCCTCTTCCTCGCTTTCCTTCCCACAAGCAGCAAGAGCTTTGTAAATGGCTTTAGTAATTTTCGCTGGAGAGAAATCTTCTAATTCTCCATTTCTTTTTCTCACCTTTTCCCAGGACAAAGCTATCCCTCCTCAATTATAAACTTTTTGCACCCACTCCCAGAACTCTTCCGGAGAGTGGAATACCCATTCTACCTCTTTTTCTTCTTCCTCTTCTCGAGGGAGAGAGTCCCAGAGAGTAAGAGCAAAGCGCACTCCTGCACTTTTCGCGGCTTCTGCATCCAAAGGAGAATCTCCCAGATATAGAGCCTCCTCCGGCTTAATCAGCAAAGTCTCCAGAATTTTTATCACCCCATCAGGATAAGGTTTGGGACGAGCAACTTCGTCTCCACACACCACCAGGTCAAACAAATCCTTTATATTTAATTTTTGTAACGTGATTTCAGCGCTTTTTCTTCCCTTGGAGGTAAAAAGAGCTTGTTTTACCCCATGCCCTCGAAGGTAGTTTATTATCTCCAACAAAAGAGGAAAAACTCCAACCAGCTCGTCGTGCTTTTCCTGGTAAAAACGGTAAAATTCCCGAAGAGCTTCGTCTTTCTTCTCTTTTCCTACTATTCTCTCTATTACCACATCTTCAGGTGGGCCATAAAGACTGACTATTTCGGAGGGAGTCATTTTCTTGTTTCCGTACTTTTCTGCCACCCAGGAAAAAGCTCCCCACAGAAGAGGAGAACTGGCTATTAGAGTGTTATCTAAATCCCAGATAAAAAGTTTAAACATTTACCCTCCCTATTATTTCTTGTATCGCATCAAGGAGAGTTTTCATTTCTTCTTCTTTTCCTATGGTAATACGCAGAGAATCCGGCCATTGGGGAAAATAACGAACCAGTATCTTTCTTTTCTTTAACTCTTCATAGAGAAACTTTAAATCTCTTCCCTCTTTCCTGGCCATGATAAAATTAGCCTGGGAAGGATAAACCAGAAAACCCAGTTTTTCCATCTCTGCGGAGAACCATTCCCGGGTAGACTTGATTTTTTCTACATTTTTTCTCATGTGTTCCATGTCTTCTAAAGCTGCTGCTCCTCCTGCTTGAGACAAAATTCCCACATTGTAGGAATCTTTGATTTTTAAAACCCCCCTCACTATGTCAGGATGAGCAAAAAGAAGCCCCACTCTAAGACCAGCCAGGGAAAAAGATTTGGAAAAGGTTCTTACTATTATGAGATTGGGAAACTTTTGAAGAAGAGGAAGAGCACTACAGGGGGCAAAATCAACATATGCTTCATCTACTATTACAGGACAAGAAGAAAGAGAAAGTAATTTTTCTATTTGTGATAGAGGAAGGAAGGTTCCAGTGGGGGAGTTAGGGTTGCAAACTACTTTTAATTTAGCTGGAGAGGTCAAAAAACTCTCCGGAAGAGAAAAATCTGGAGGAAAAGGAATCTCCTCTCTCTCTGCTTCTTGAAGAAAAGCTAATGTCCGATAAAGGGTATAAGTGGGGAAAGGATAGGCCACCCGATCTCCTTTATCTAAAAAAAGACGAAAAAGGAGGTTTAGAAGCTCGTCCGAGCCATTTCCTACTACTATCCAGTCAAGAGGAAGTCCATAAACTTCCTGAGCTCTTTCCCTCAGTTCTCCTCCTAAAGGATGAGGATAGAGAGAAATCTTGCCCAGGCCGAGAGCTTCTTTAATTTTTTTCTCTACGAGAGGTGAAGGAGGATAGGGATTTTCGTTGGTATTGAGTTTTATGTACCCTTCTTTTTCCGGTTGCTCACCAGGAATATATTCTTCCATAAAATTGATTGCCTCTCGAAAATAGCTCATTTCTTACCTCCCTTTCCCATCTGTTTCAAAATCTGGGTGCTTCTACCGCTGGGGTCATACAAAGTATAAACTTCAAGTAAGTTACGGAAATCCCCCTGAAAATCCAGACCGTAGCCTACCACATAGACATCAGGTATTTCAAAACAACAGTAATGTACAGGAACTTCTACAATCCTTCTTGCTGGACAATTCAGGAAAGTACAAACCTTAACGCCTTTAGGAAACCTCTTTTCCAGTTCTCGGGTCAAGAAATTGAGAGTCAAACCAGTGTCCACGATATCTTCTACAATCAAAACCTCTCTTTCTTTGAGGTCTATATCCGTGTCTTTTTCTATTTCCACTCGCAACAAACCTGGTTTAAATCCCGAAAGAGCCAAAAAATCCAGGTCAAAAGGTATTTCTAAGTTTCGAGTTAAATCTACTGCGAAATAAACCGCTCCTTTCAGAATTGCCACGAGTACCGGTCGTTTATTCTCATATTCCAGGGAAATATTTTTTGCTACTTCTTCAACCCTCTCCTCAATTTCTTCTCTTCCGAAAAGCAGATTCCCTAAACGCCTCTCATTCATTACTTTCTCCTTTTAAATGATTTAAAATATACTCATAATCCCGAGCGTAGACTACCCGGATTTTTACCTGGGGATAAAGCTCCCTCAGCCTTCTCACCTTACGATTTTTCTTCCGAGTTAATTTTTGCTTTTGGGTGGTTAGCTCAATAAAAAGGTCAAAGTCGGGAAGATAAAAGTCAGGAGCAAAAGCTTCACTGAGGTTACCCTCCTCATCCCACTCCAGGGGAAAGGTGCGTGGCTCATAAAGCCAGCGAACACCGTAAAAATCTAACACCCGGGCAAACTCTTCCTCTGAAGGATGAGAAAAAGTTATTCTCTGTCCTAAATCCTCCCGGGGAAAAAGAGGTTGTTCCTCCACCTTTTTAGGCTGAGGAGGGGTCACCACTTTATCCTGAGCTTCCAGAATTAAATCGGTAGCCTCATTTACACCATAGAAATCAGTGTTAACCACTAAATGATAATAAACCGGATCTCTCCAGTCTATCCCGAAGGTTTGCCTTAAAAATCTTTCTCTTTGCTGGTCTTGTTCAGCGAGAATTCGACTGGCGGTTACCTCATCTTGCTGGTATTTCTCCATCGTCCGGCGCAAACGGGTAACCTGGGAGGCTACCACTAGAATATGAAAAGCAAAAGGACAATTCTCCAGAATCTTCTGCCCCCCTCTTCCCACCAGAATAAAGGGTTTCTTCGCCGCCCTCCGGGAAAGGAAAGAGCCCACTTCTATAATCCAGCGATCTCGTTCTTTCTCATCCTCTGGAGGATCAGTGGGAAATTGAGAAGAAATATCTCTCAAGAGAGAAACAAATTTTTCTTTACCCAGCAATTCCATTTTCAGTTTCTGAGAAAGCTTCTCGGCAATTTCATCTCCATAGCTTTCCACTTCTCGAGAAACGGTAATAATAGAAAAATTAGCCACTTTCTTTTCACCAGTTTTCTATTATACTATCAAATAAGAGAATTAGAAAAAAGGGGCAATGAAATGAAAAAAGTAAAAATAATAGTAATAATTGTATTGATGGTCCTCTTTATTTCGGTATCGGAAGGGAAAGAAAGGGCTCTGTTTATTGATTCTACTTCTTCTCAGGTCTTCACACCTCTTCGCTTGTTCTTAGAAAGAGGTGAAAGATGGGAATGGATAGAAATATCTCCTGCTTTGCAGGGGGCAGAAGGTCTTGATTTCTCTGAGCTTCAAGAGAAATGTGACTTTTTATTCCGGGGTTATGAAAGAGACGATCTGCTATTTTTTGAGGTTGTAGATTTAAAGACCTCCTCCAAAATCCTGGCTTTAGTGAGAAAAAAAGAAGACGAGGATTATATGTTAGAAGAGCTAAAAGAGAAACTGGCCAGGGAGTTTACCTTTCATCGAGAAATCAAAATCATCTTTGTGAGGGAAGAATACGGGAAAAGTTCTATTATTTTCTCCGACATAGAAGGAAGAAGGCAAATTCCTGTCTATACCACCGAAGAAGCCTATATAGAAAGTCCCCTCTTGTCTCCTGATACTCGCTACCTGATATTTGTTTTAGACAGGGGCTGGGGGAAAGGGATTTATCGGCTCAACTTAGAAAATGGAAAAGTGGGAACATTGAGCGTGACTGATTTTAAGGATTACTCTCCGGCTCTTTCTTCTCGAGGCCATAAAATAGCCTTTGTCTCCGAACGAAAAAATAAACAGAGTATTTTCCAGATGAATATAGATGGCTCTTCCCAGGAGCCGCTGATAGAAAAAGACAATCTCCTCCAGTGGCCAGCTTTTTCCCCTGACGATCGATACCTGGCTTATTGTGAGCTAATTAATGGGCAGTGGTCATTAAAATTGCATGACCTTCTAACTCAGGAGGAAAAAGATTTTGATTTTCCTTTAAACGTAAAACAACCTGTTTTTGCTTCAGGAGGCAAGAGAATCATTTTTGTGGGAGAAGAAGGGGGAAATTCAGACATATATTTATTAGATTTAGTAAACCAGAACTTAACCCGTCTCACCTACGATAATTCCCCCAAAGAAAATCCCTTTCCCTCTCCTGACAACAATTGGGTGGCTTTTTCTTCCCAGAAAGAGGGTAATAACTGGGATATATTTCTATTAGATATGATGAAGGGAACAACAAAACGTCTCACTTCTTCCTGGGGTCGAGAAACTCATCCCAGTTTTTCTCCCTTCCCGGTTTACTAAAAAACAGATTACCATTATAATTGTAGGGAGTTATGTTTAATCGGGGAGAAGAGATAGAACTCTGCCCTTCCAATATTGCTTTTTTGCATTTTTTGTCCCCGACTGTAAGGAGTTTGCTCTTTATCAAAAGTTAAAAGAAAGCAAAAGAGCCATAGAAATAGCTCTTTTAATTATATGTACTGATTGCAACTGGCGATTGCAACTGGCGGGAGGTCAAAACTTTAAAGTATACATTACCCCGAGAGTTAGAAGTCTGTTCTGGTAATTATTTGAAAGCTTTGTGGGGAGTCCGGGAAATGCCTTCCCTGTTTTTAGTCAACTCTCAAATATGGTAATAGGAAAAAGAGAAGGGAACCTCACCAAAAAGACTCTGGCTGGCCTCCCCAAAACGAATAATAATAAAACAATCAGAGAAAAAAACAGCTCTTCCTGCATCTCGGGATTCTGTTACTGACTTATAAAAAGAAAAGGAGAAAATACCATTCCTGAAAAATGGGAAGAAACACTAAAAGACCTCTGGGAAAGGAAAATAACTCCTGAGGAAGCCAAGCAAAAACTGCGAAATTACCCCTTTGAAGACTTAGGGTTTGCTAAAATTGATTATCATCGAGGTATTCGCAAGGGATTTCCCGAGGTAATTTTCTGTCCGGGAAAAACTAAAGAAGAAATCCTAACCATAATGCAAAAATTAGCTACGGAATATCCCAATATTTTAGCTACCAGAGCTAATGAAGAGATTTATGAGGTGGTTAAATCGTCCCTGCCTGATGCTCGTTATCATCCCGAAGCCCGGGCCATATTTTTGGAGCGAGAGCCTCGAGAGAAAAAGGGAAAAATCGCTTTAGTGAGTGCTGGGACTTCTGATCTACCCATAGCCGAAGAAGCTGCTCTTACTGCTGAGATTGCGGGAAGCAAAGTAGAAAGAATCTTTGATGTAGGCATTGCCGGCCTGCATCGCCTGTTACCCTATCTTCCCAAACTGTGGGAAGCCAACGTCATCATCGCTGTGGCAGGTATGGAAGGAGCCCTGCCCGGGCTTCTTGCCGGGTTGGTAAATAGGCCTATTATTGCTGTCCCTACCAGCACTGGATATGGAGCCAATTTAAGAGGAATTACTCCTCTTCTTACCATGCTCAATAGCTGCTCTCCGGGGGTAGCGGTGGTAAACATAGACAATGGGTTTGGAGCTGGCTTTTTAGCCCATATGATAAATCAATTAGCTGAAGGGGTGAGATAATTGGGTAATTTTCTTTATCTGGATTGCTTTTCAGGAGTGAGTGGAGATATGTTTTTGAGCTCTCTTTTAGATCTGGGAATTTCCCCTTCTCTTTTTATTTCCGAAATTAAAAAGATATCAATCCCTTTTGAAATAGAAATAGAAAAAGTCCAGAAACAGAACATCTCCGCCACTCAAGTAAAAATAAGAGAAGAAGAACACTACCATCATCGCCCGGCAAGAGAGCTAATTCGCATCATCCAGGAAAGCCCTTTTCCCCCTTCTATAAAAGAAAAAGCTCAGGAAATCGTCTGGAAAATTGCTGAAGTAGAAGCCAAAATTCATGGAGCCGACCCCCAGGAAATTTACCTTCATGAAGTAGGAGGAGCAGATACTTTGGTAGATGTAATAGGAGTGTTAATGGCGCTCCATATGTTAGGAATAGAGGAAATTCGCTCTTCCCCCATTCCCACAGGTCACGGCTGGGTCGAAACTGCTCACGGTCGACTTCCTATACCCGCTCCTGCTACTTTAGAGCTTTTGCGAGGAATACCTGTTTATTCAGGAGAAATAGAGGGAGAGCTAACCACTCCCACTGGAGCAGCTCTTGTATCTTCCCTGAGTGAATCTTTTGGTGATTTACCCCCTTGCCAGATAGAAAAAGTAGGCTATGGAGCAGGAGAAAAAGACTATCCTCACCCCAACGTTTTGCGAGCTATAATGGGGAAAAGAGAAAGTCGCCTCAAAGAAGAAAAAAACCTGATGATAGAAACCAATATCGACGATATGTCTCCTCAGGTTGTAGAATACCTCACCGAAAAGCTTTTTCAAGCAGGAGCTCTGGATGTTTTCATTACTCCCATTTTTATGAAGAAACAAAGACCGGCTTTTCAGCTCTCGGTAATTGCCCCTCCTTTCCTGAAAAGTAAAATAGAAGAAATAATTTTAAAGGAAACTACCACTCTGGGAGTGAGAGAATACCAGGTAGATAAATACTTCCTCCCTCGAGAGGAGATAGAAATACTCACTCCCTGGGGTAAAGTGAGAGGTAAACTGTCTTACTGGGGAGAAATGGTTAAAATTACTCCGGAATACGAAGATTGCAAAAAAATAGCCGCCCAGGAAAAAATACCCCTTCTTCAGGTAATACAGGAAGCCCAGAGAGAAGGAGAAAAAATCGCCGAAGGAAAATGTTTTTAGCCTGACTTGCTATTTCCTCTATAATAATTCTCATTTACCTACACCGGCTATTACAAAAATCTAATACTCCCGAGAGCTTTTATCAGCTGAACACAGGGTAAATTCTGATGTTATTATTTAGCTTCCCTTCCCGGTTATAGTATCCTGCAAAACCTGTCGTAATTGCTACCCTTAGTGGAATAGAAAACTATGATGGAAATTTGCCGTTTTACCCCAGATCATTGATTCTCCTTTCGACGATTAGACATGTTGACTGTATTTTACACCTCAAAGATACAAAACCAGTAGCCTAATTTGATAAACAGGGTATCACCGAATCTGGAGTAATTTAATTCCTCATATTTTTTCACAATGAAAGGAATTAGGTATTGACTTTTTCCGTTGTTTTGAACTATACTCATAGCAAGATTATTTCACAATGAAAAAATTAGGGTGTTACTAAATGTCGAGAAGCCAAAAATCTTTAAACAGCACCCGTGTGGTTCGTTTATTCAATGTTAATTCCCTCTTAAGAACCCTCTACCGTGAGGGGGGTTGCTCACGAACTAAATTGGCCAAAGTTACTCACATGAGTCCTGCCACGGTAAGCAGAATAATATCAGAATTGGTAGACCAACAAATAATTATCGAAAAAGGAACAGGTAAATCCAGTGCGGGACGTAAGCCGACGATCCTTCAGCTTAACTATGAAAAGATTTATATAGCCGGTGCATGTATATCCCGAGACCAGGTGGGTTTGGCCATCGCTGACCTCAAGGGGAAAATACTCTCTAAGAGATATTTCCAGCCCTACTCTTTAGAGCCTGAATCCCTGATTAAGGAGCTGGTGCATGAACTTAATCTGTTGGTCCAGGAGACTAGTATCAACCAGGAATATATCCTGGGGCTGGGACTGGCAATCTCGGGTATCGTAGATAGCGAACAAAAGACTCTGGTGCGTTCAGTTAACTTAGGCTGGCGGGAAGTGAAAATTGGAGAAATTTTGGAAAAGGAGCTGGAACTCCCGGTATTAGTAGAAAACGATGCTAACGCAGCAGCACTGGCAGAATTGTGGTTTGGTGGAGCTACTGAAGTAAGAAATTTTTTATACATTAAAACTGATACCGGTGTGGGGTCGGGCATAATTTCTGAACGCAACTTGTTGACCGGTCCCCGAGGAATAGCAGGAGAAATTGGCCATCTGTGCTTTATACCAGATGGTAGAAAATGTCGGTGCGGCTTACACGGGTGTTTAGAAACGTATCTGTATGCTCCTGATATTACGAGAAGATATGAAGAGAAAACAGGTAAACATTTAGAAAGTATTTTTCATCTGAAGGAAAAAGTTCAGGAAGGTGACTCAGTAGCAAATAAAATAGTGGATGAGGCCGCAGAAGCACTATCTATTGCCGTTTTATTCGCTGCTGGCCTGCTTGACCTGGATTTAGTAGTCATTGGAGGTGCATGGGGAGCGCTGGGCGATGACTTTTTAAACCTCATCAGAGAAAAAACTATGGATAGATGGGAAAGGTCTGGTATCGGTAGGATAGTTCCGGTAACCGGATCCCAGCTGGGGGAGTCGAGCGACCTCCTAGGCGCGGTGGGTCTTGTCATTCACCGCTGGTTAGCCTCTCCCATATAATCGAGTTGCCCGGATAGAGATAGTGGATTTATCAGCCTTTGCTGATTATCTAAAAAAACAACGGAGGTGATGTTAGAAATCAGGAAAGCATCTAAAAGGATAGTGGAGTTAGGCAAATCGTGTTAGTTTCGTTAGAAGACAAAGGTGCCTGATTTTAGAGTTTAAAAGGAGGTGTACATATGTTCAAGAAATCTCGAATGATTTCGATTTTACTGGCTGCTTTTCTGGTGGTTGCGGTTGTGAGCGGGCTATCAGCTCAGGAACAGATTACCCTGAAGGTTCTCAACTATCTAGACCTTACCTCACCCGGCACAGAAAGAGAAATTAAAGAAATCTGGGAAGCTTTTGAGAAAAATAACCCTGATATCAAGATTGAGCGCGAAGATCTGTTCGGAGAACCTTTCCATCAAAAACTGGAAGCCTATGCTGCAGCAGGTAACCTTCCCGATGTCATTTATATGTGGCCTGGTGCGCGTTCTGCAACACTGCATGATAAAAAACTGGTAAAAGACCTCGCTCCCTTCTTAGGTGATATGGCCGATGAGTTTGTCCCCGCTGCAGTAGACCCTAATAACCAGCGTGGTAAGTATTTAGCTATGATTCCGATAGGAATAACCGCCACTCATATGCTTTATGTAAACCAGGAAATGTTGAATGATTTAGGCCTTAATATGCCTGAAACCTATGATGAACTAAAAACCATGGTTCCCAAGTTACAGGAGGCAGGTAAGGATGTAGTTATTATGGGCGCCCAGGACGACTGGGTAATACAGTCTGTTCTTTTCAGCATGATTGTCGGGCGCTTAGCGGGTGATGCGTTTATAGATAAGATTCTCGCTGGAGAGGCCAAATTCACTGATGAACCATTTGTATCTACCCTTAAATTCTACCAGCAACTTTTTGATGATGGTGTGCTCACCCCAGACATTGTTATGACTCCCTATGGAACATCACCTGCACTGTTTGCAGCTGGCGAAGCACCATTCACAATCGATGGTGACTGGAGAGTGGGAGCATTTCTCACTGACCCTGCGACAGGTGAAGCACTTATTCCACCTGAAAAACAAGATAACATCCTCCTCACCATTTTTCCCGCCATTCCCGATGAGGTAACTCCCAATAGTACTTCTATGGTATTAGCCACCGGATTCGGCATGAGCGCTGCTATACCAGATAACTCTCCTAAGGAAGAAGCAGCTTGGAGGCTTATCTCCTGGCTCGTATCTCCTGAAGTGCAAAAGATTCGTCTGGAAACTGGTGCTGCTATTCCCTCCAGAAAGGGAATAACCGCCGAGGGCTTAGAACCTCTCGTCGAGCAGCGACTTCGCTTCTATGAAAAATATGTGGGAACTTATGTGCTCGATGATGTTCTACCACCTGAGGCATATATGCCAATTAATGTCGGACTCCAGGAAATCGCACTGGGAATGTCCACCCCGGAAGATGTAGCTGCCAAAGTTCAGAAAGGTTATGAAGAGTGGATAGCAGGGTTAGAGGAATAACACAAAAGTAAAGAGGTAAGCAAACAACACCCTGAAGCGATCCTGCACCATAAGAAGAGACAACCATGCAGGGTCGCTTCTTTTCCATCAATCTTGAAACACTGACCTTTCGTTTTCAGGTGGAATAGCTGAACAGACACTCTACGGAGGTGAAGGTGGTGAAACCATCACGTCATAGCACAAAGAGTGAAGAACGCCGGGCATACTGGCTATTAGTTTTGCCCGCCGTAGTTATATACTGGGCAGTTACGGCTTTCCCGCTTTTCTTTTCCATTATCTTAAGTCTGACCAACTACAGTGGTGGACCAATATTTGCTTTTGATTTTAAATTCGTAGGCCTCAACAACTATATCCGTATGTTCAAAGATCCCTATTTCTGGATTTCCCTCAAGAACAACGCCTATATAATACTAGTTTCGGTTTTCGGACAAATACCCCTGGGTTTTATTTTTGCTTATGCAATTTTTAGAAAGCTGGTCCGTTTCGGAGACTTCTTCCAAACTATGATTTACCTGCCAGCTGTGATTTCACCCATCGTAGTTGGCATTTTGTGGCAGACATTTTTCTCCCCTTATGGTCCGCTTACCAAAATAGTGCAGCATTTCAAGCCCGGATGGCGAAGCACTTTCCTTCTCGATCCCAAGCGGGCTATCATACCGGTCCTTTTTGTAATATTGTGGATGTATACTGGAACTTACCTGATTATTTTTTTAGCTAACTTACAAAAATTTGAACCCTCCATTCTGGAAGCAGCCAAAATTGACGGAGCTACCGAATTCCAGACTCTCTGGTACGTCATACTTCCCGCTCTCTCAGGGGTGATTGTAACTACCGTTATTCTTGCCATTTCTGGCTCTCTGAAAAGCTTCAACCTTATTTTCGCCATGACTGGAGGCAACCCTGCTCGGAGAACATCAGTATTAGCTCTCTACATGTATGACACCGCGTTCCGAGGTGCGCCAAACTATCCTATGGCCAGTGCGATTTCCATGTTCATCGTCATGTTGAGCATCATATTGATTATTTTTACCAAGGCAGTAGAAAATCGGTATGGAGGCAGGGAATAATGAACAATACAGCAACACCTCAAGTAAAGAAAAGACCAGAAGAGATTGGTATTTTACCCCAGACAATCATGTATTTAATACTTTTTGGTTTTACCATATTAACCTTATACCCCCTTATATGGATGGTTATAAATTCTTTTAAAACCACTCAGGAGTTTCTCATGAACCCCCTGGGGCTACCCAACAGATGGTTTTTTAAAAACTATCCCCTGGCCTGGCGTTTAGCCAATTTTTCTACTCTGTTTCTCAACAGTATCCTGTATACCGGCATATCGACTATCGGCATAATCTTTTTTTCGCTAGCAGCTGCCTTCGCCTTTGCTAAAATCAAATCAAAGGCTACCTCCTTCCTGTATGGAGGCTTTCTGATAGGAATTCTGTTCACTATCGAATCACTTATGATTCCCTTGTACCTGATGTCTTTCACTCTTGGCCTGACTGATACGCGCATTGGCGTCCTAATCCCCTACATCGGGTTAGGCCTTCCCATTGGTATCTATCTTTGTACTGAGTTTATAAAAAGCTTACCTGATTCGGTAGTAGAGGCAGCCAGAATTGATGGAGCAAGCTATTTCAAGATATTTCTCTATATCATCATACCCATGGCCAAACCAGTGATTGCCACAGTGGCCATAATGAATGCTCTGGGAATCTGGAACGAATTCATGCTCATAAATATTCTTGTCTCCCGCAGCGACCTCTTATCGTTGCCGGTAGGAATTATGAAATTTTCAGGAGCGTTAGCTTCTGACTATGGTAAACAATTTGCTGCTCTGGTTATTGGAACAGTACCCACCGTTAGCTTTTACCTTGTTCTCCGTAATCGTATTACTCAAGGTGTAGCAGCCGGAGCAACCAAAGGCTAAAAATTTCCGGGTCACCCCCATTCATTACTGTTTAAAAAGGAGGAAAAAAGATGAACCACAAAGAAGCAGATATTACAAGAACCTCTCTACCCTCTTTTAGAATTTACCAGTTAGGTAGCGAAAAAGCGGTAGAGTTCGCTGCAGATGAACTTAAAAAATATCTTCAGCGCATCCTGGGTAAAGATACATCAGTAGTTCTGGAAAAAAAAGAGAATTTTAATCAGACAGTAAAGGATGTCATCTGGGTGGGAACAAGCGAAAAATTCCATTCCGACCTGGGTCTCGAAGTCCAGAACCCGGAGTTAGATGATGCCATTGCCATCGAGGTAGAAGGTGGTAGCGGTATAATCTCCGGAGTGAATCCCCGTAGCGTACTACTGGGAGTATATCGGTTTTTAACCGAGATTGGTTGTCGATGGGTCCGACCTGGACTCGATGGAGAAATACTCCCCTCCCGGGAAAGCCCCGATTTTACAGTTCAGATAAAGGAAAGGGCCTCTCACCGCCACCGGGGAATCTGTATCGAGGGAGCAGTAAGTTTAGAAAACGTCCGCCAGATAATTGACTGGGCTCCCAAAGTGGGATTCAATGCTTACTTTATCCAGTTCCGGGAAGCTTATACTTTTTTCGAACGGTGGTATACTCATCGACATAACCCCTTCAAACAGCCTGAACCTTTCTCAGTAGAGAAAGCCCGGGAATACACCCGGGAACTGGAAGAGGAAATAAAAAAACGAGGGTTACTCTATCACGCCGTAGGGCATGGCTGGACCTGTGAGCCACTGGGTATCCCGGGCTTGAGCTGGGAGTCCGGCGATTATCATGTCCCTCCTCAATATGTGGGCTACTTAGCAGAAGTAAATGGAAAACGCGCTCTCTGGGAAGGAATTCCTCTCAACACCAACCTTTGCTATTCCCAGCCAGAAGTGAGAAAATTAATAGTAAATGAAGTTGTCGCCTACCTCCAGGAACACCCGGAGGTTGATTTCCTCCATTTGTGGCTGGCTGATGAGTCTAACAATAATTGTGAATGCGACGACTGCCAGAGGGCTCTTCCTTCTGATTTTTATCTCCAGATTCTCAATGAGCTGGATGAAGTCCTCACCAGAGAGAAATTAAATAATAAAATAGTGTTCCTCGTGTATTTCGACCTTTTATGGCCTCCCAGAGAGACTCGCTTAAAAAACGAGGAGCGCTTCGTGATGATGTTTGCTCCCATCACCAGGACTTATCAACATCCCTACCCTGCCACTATGCCTGCTCTGCCTCTTCCGCCCTATAATCGGAATCATTTACAGTTTCCCACAACTGTAGAGGGAAATCTCGCTTTTCTAAGAGAGTGGCAGAATATTTTTTCTGGAGATAGCTTTACTTTCGAGTATTACCTTATGTGGGAGCATTATACTGACCCGGGGTATTATAAAATCGCCCGGCTAATCAGTGAGGATATAAAAAGTTTGAAGAGCCTGGGCTTAAATGGCCTGGTTACCTGTCAGGTGCAGAGAGCCTTTTTCCCCACTGGACTCCCCTTCTACCTTATGGGAAAGTTATTGTGGAATGACAGGCTCATCTTTGAGGAGGTGGCAGAAGACTATTTCTTGAGCGCTTTTGGTTATGAGGGTAAAAAATGCTATGAATATCTCAAAAACCTCTCCCGGCTTTTCACCCCCCTGTTTCAAGAAGAAAATCTTGAAGAAAAAGAGATATACGAATATGGAGAAAAGATTGAAAAGCTCATCAAAGAATTCCATCCGGTTATCGAAAAAAATGCCCGGGGAGACTGCATGACCAGAGCTCAATCATGGCAATATTTAGAATACCATGCCGAGCTTTGCTCTCAACTGGCTAAAATATTGATAGAAAAGCAAAAAGGAGATAAAGAAAAAGGTAGAGAGCGGTGGGAAGAGCTTAAAACATTTCTCCAGAAAGAAGAAGATCAGATGCAGCCGGTATTCGACCTTTTTGAATATATCGAGACCATGGAGCGAAAGATATTGCCAAGATAAGGTAGCAAGCTTTTTTTATAATTTCGACAGGAAGCCATATTATAGCAAACCGCAAAATCCACAGTATACTCTTTCCTCCGTGCTCTACTCATCTTTCACAATTAAGACATTGTTTCGGATAATTACACCCCGGGATGTCTTTGCGAGCACTTTGCATCAACTTTTCTTTCCATTCGGAGAGAAATTACAACAGGTTTTGTGAGGCTACTATTTTCGCAAAGACAATACTAGATTAAGGTCAGGTTAAATGGTAAAATCCAGGTTGCAAAGTATTGATGTAAAACGTAATATAAGTTATATAAAAAAGTAAAGGTCTAAAGATAGATACGCATTTTTTCAGCAGCTTTCTAATGGTTTTATGAGAATACTGAAATCAAAAAGCAGATATTGAGGCACACCACCCAGAAATTTACATCCCCCGTTAGCAGTAAAATCAGGCGGACCAAAAGTCTTTAGGCTCTGGAAATAAATAAGAGCAAAAAGTTGCAGCTTGAGGCTTCATATAGAATTGTGTATAAACGAAAAGATTCAGATAGTTTAAGTCATAAGCAATGCTCTTCCAAATGGAACTTTGAGGGGGGGATTAAAATGAACCAAAAAAAACTAGTAATACGTTACCCTGGTGGAAAACAGAGGATTTTAAACTTTATAATGCCATTTTTGCTCTCAAGAGAAGAGATAACAGAGAGATATATAGAGCCGTTTTTTGGAAGTGGTGCAGTATTTTTTGCATTAAATCCCGCTCGTGCTTTGTTAGCAGATATTAACCCAGAACTTATTGATTTGTACCGTGGAATACGATTTGCTCCGCTGAAAGTCTGGGAAATATATGAAAGTTTCCCCGCGACTAAAAAGGCATATTACGAAATCCGAGCAATTAAGCCCGATGGAAGAGATCTAGCGTTCAAAGCAGCTAGAACTCTTTATCTAAATAGAACTTGTTTTAAAGGTATGTGGAGACACAACTCAAAAGGAGAATTTAATGTCGGGTATGGAGGACAAGGTAGACGATGGGTAATTAATCAAGAAATTTTGAAAGAGGTTGCTAGCAAATTAAAGAAAATGATTCTAAAATGTAGTGATTTTGAAGAAGTCATAAATAAGAGTATAGAAGGAGACTTCATTTTTGTTGATCCACCATACAGACCTGGAGAACGTGAAATGATTCATGCTCATTATATATACCTCAAATTCAGTTATTCAGAATATCAAAGGCTGGCAAAAGCGCTGAGAGGAGCATCAGATAGAGGAGTAAAATGGGCGATGACTATTTCCTCCCATCCTGATATTTTAGAACTGTTTTCCGGAAATTATATTGTCCCTATTCCAAAAGGCACAGGGAGAAAACCCGGAATTTTAACAAACGATTCTGGTGAAGTTTTAGTCTTAAATTATAGGAAGGAGGAACCGCTATGAAAAAATTTTTTGATAAGGCTGCGATGCAAAACCATCCACTCAGAGTTTTGCAAAAATTTCTTGAAGAAGAAAAAGCAAAAGAACAGGCAAAAAAATATAATGAAATGTGTTTTGTCGGATATGTTCTTGATATTAGTTACGATACCGTTACTATTATTACTTCCGATCCCTTCAAAATCGCTGTAGGTGGAGTGCCCAGAAACTCACTGCTCATAATGGTGCCGTCTAACTATGATACCTTACCTCCACACTTTACATTGTTACGGGTTTTAGAAGCAGCACCGACACCTCTTTCAAAAGAAGTTCAGCAAACATACTTTGAATTGCAGAAAAAATCTATGCCAGAACTTGACATTTTTACTCAGAGTGAGCTTCAATGGGGTGCTCTTAAGACAGCTGTCCTTGGAATGTTTTACCCTCATCCCGAAAAAATGGATACTGTGGAATTTTCAGGAGATTTAAATAATTTTGTTAGTGCTCATAAATATCGGGTTTATTCTCCTGATGATGATTTATTGGATCTCATAATTAATTCTATGGTTTCCGACGAAGGCCGTTTTCCTATAGGCGATTTACGATTGACGGAATGTAGGCTAGCTCTGTCAGGTAAAGCTCAGCCAAAAGTTCCCGTTTATGTTTCTACGAAGGATTTTATGGGTACACGTACAGCAATGTTTGGCAAAACACGACTTGGCAAAAGTAATGTGGTCAAGCTCATTGCACAGAGTTTGATTGAGACAACAAAGGATACGAAAAGTGTTGGGCAGCTAATATTTGACATTAACGGTGAGTACGCAAATGATAATCCTCAGGATGGTAGTGTTTCCTTAAGAAGTGCATATCAAGATCGGTGCATTGTTTACGCCCTGACAAAAAAGCCCACAACAGAATCAAAACCCTTAAAACTTAATTTTTATGAACATCCTGATCGCTCACATCGTGTATTGGCAAATCTCTTAGAGACGGAAGGACGAACATCTATTTATGTGAAGGCATTTATCGGAGCAGAAATCCCTTCTCTTGAATTATTAAATACTATTACTGACTATGGGGAAAGAAAAAGAGCGGAGCGGAGGATTTTGATGTACTGGGCTATTCTTAAGAAAGCAGGTTTTGATGTTGATGAAAATACTCTAGCAAAAAAATTAAAATTCGACCCAAGTTATAATCAAAAATTGCGTTCTGCTATTTGGCAAGGTACCACACCACCACCTATCGATTCTTTAGACAGTCTTGTATCGGAGTTTGAAAAGATAGCAGAATTTATGAGAAATAAACCAGACGATAGTGTCTTAAAATCTTCGGGGAGTGATGAAACTTTATTTAAACCTGATGACCAAGCAATTCTCAATTTTCTCAAGCCCTCCGTTGGTGCAGGCCCAATGATGATCCAACGATTTCGCATTTACCATGATAAGGAAGCTGGCGATTTTGTCAAAGAAATAAATCGATTATTAGATGACGGACAAACGGTGATTTTGGATCTCAGTAACGCGAATCCTGAAGTAATGAAGTATTTCTCTGAAGAATTATCAGCGGCTGTTTTTATGTATCAGGTTGAGAAATTTAGCAATAATCAGTTAGGTGACCATTTTGTACAGCTATATTTTGAAGAAGCACATAATCTATTCCCATATTCTGGAGATGTTACTACAATCTACAGCCGTTTAGCAAAAGAAGGAGCAAAATATCACATTGGAATGGTATATTCCACTCAGTCACCAACAACCATCAACAAAGATCTATTAGCACAAACTGAGAACTTTTTTATTGTTCATCTGGCATCTCAGGACGATGTTAATATGCTTGCCAAGGTAAACATTGCCTATGAAAGTTTAAAGGATGATATTCTTCGAGCAAAAACAGTGGGATACGTAAGAATGTTGACTCGTTCACATCGTTTTGTTGTACCTGTACAAGCAAGAAAATTTGAACCACTTAATTCAGAACAAAAAGGAGAGAGCCAAAATGCCTTATAAACCTGGAGAACGATTACCTGGAGAAAGAGCCAGTCGTCTGGGGCACCTTGAGGTTCTTAAAAGCGAACTTGTAAATAAATTGGTTAAAAATTTTGAAGAAGGTAACGCTAATGTAGCTATCGCAAATTTAAAGTGGGAACCTATACCCTCAGGAGGGGAATTGTTGCCAATAGTTTTTGGTATTGATGGTTCAATGCAAGTAATTGATTCTGAAACTCCACCTTATAAAAGCCTTGCATTCGTAAAAACTGCTCTCTTAAGAATTGATCAATTCGCGCTTTCTAGAATAGATAAAGACTCACCCCATCCGCTTGCATTACGTGACATACTTGCTGATTCAGCGTTATATCATGCGACAGTTTTCCCGCTAAGACACGTGTCTATCCCTGGTCAAACCACATATCATGCCATAAGAGGAATCATCTTTGAATCTTTGAGGGATAAATCATTAGATGGTGAACCGATGGAAACACTTAAATGGCTTGCTTATGAGAAATGGAGTGGTAACCATAAACAATTGCCTCTTTTCGAATGTCCTCATTGTGAAGAAACTGTAGCTACGCTTCCATATGATGCAGAGACAGGTAAATGCCACAAATGTAATGGTGATTTATTTCTAACAGACATGCTGGGATTCCATCAGGAAATGACTACAGATTCAGCACCGAATACTATTGCAACAAATTATATGAGCATTCATGAGGTTTTATTACTATTCACGGGCATTCGATACTATTGGGAGAAAAGAAAGGAAATTCTTTCTAAATGTCTTTTTGTAAAGGATGGGCCTCTTGCAATTCGTGCTCAGTATTCAAAACTTGTAGCTCCCATCCGCCGATTTTTATCATTTGCAAGAGATCAGGGTTATCCAATCCATATAATTGGCCAAGAAAAATCAGGAAGATTCTTTGATCATTTGGAACTCATAGGAAAAAATGTGCCTGAAGGACATATCTTTATACCAGGCGATGAATATATAAAAGAAGAAATCCAGCACAGACCCACCTCGGGAGCACCATATGGCAAAGACACAAATTATGGGGCAAAAGTTTTTGTTAAAATCAACAATTATCATAAAATGGTATTGAATATTCCCACAGGTGAATTCGTTGAAAATCCAACATTATCTAATTTGATTGGTGCTAGTAACATTTTTGCTACACTACCAAGTATCTTGAGCAATCGATATGAAGGAGCTCTTTTACCTGTTGAACTTGCAAATGGCATAGCTTCTCTTTCTACTTATCCCTCAGCACAAATTCTTAAAATTTTTACAGATGCAAGGGGTATTTAGACATGGAGGATATATGGTTTTTACTGGAAAACATTACTCGGCATAATAAGTGTGCCATAGTATGAAAGTTTCGCACTTTGGCTTTCGTCTAAATTCTTTGTGGTCCATTACTTCTTCACATCCGTGGAATGTTGAATGTTACATGAAATTGCAGCTTTTAAAAAAGCTGGAGGTGTTAAGAAATGAATTATAAATTGAGTCCGTCCGATTTTACATTTCTATACGAGGGCTGTAAACGATGTTATTATTTAAAAGTGGTTCATAACATCTCTCAACCATCTATTCCTCTGCCTTCTATCTTTAGCACAATCGCAGACCTCTTGAAAAACCATTACGATGACAAACACACAAAAGAATTGTACCCCGAGCTACCACCCGGCCGGGTGGTGTACAGTGAAAGATATGTAAAATCGGAACCTATCCAGCTGGCAGGCCATAATGCCACATGTTTCATTAGTGGGAGATTTGACATTGTTGTTGAGTTTGATGACAATACTTATGGCGTCATAGATTTCAAAACTGGCAATCCAAATGAGGAACATCAAACTCTTTATAGTCGTCAGCTACACGCATATGCCTATGCTCTCGAGCATCCCGCCCCGGGTTCACTGGGTTTATCTCCTGTTTCAAAAATGGGTTTATTATATTTCCATCCCTCAAAGACCAGTCAATCAACCATTGACTGGCTTTCCTATGACGCTAAAATAAACTGGATTGAAACAAATAAGGATGAACAGGGATTTTTAGATTTCATAGAAGAAGTATTGAGTGTACTTGAATCTGACAGGGCTCCTGACCCCTCACCAGACTGCCAGTGGTGCAACTATATCAGCAAATTAGAAAGTTACTCCAGAGTTGTAGAATGAAGAAAGAGAATGCCACTTAATGCAACAAGTGGGTATATGGTTCGCTACGCTCAAGGCTTCTCGCATCTACGAACTGCTATACCCACAACCATAACCCACTGGAGGCGATAAGGCGACCTAGGTTAAGTCTAGTAATATTCTTAAAGGTTCATTCTGGCCGGGAAAATAATTAAAAGCTTGAGAGCAAGCTGTGAGGGTAGAAAACAGTAAGCTTTCTTGGCCTATTTGCTACCATAACTCCTTTTAGTATTTTCCACCCATATAAACCCCCCTCCTTGACAATAATAAAACAAACAGTATAATAGTATTTCGTTTGCTAGCTATCAATTTGCTTGCTAACTATTAATTAGCAAATTGATATTCTTACGAAAGGAGGTTTATTGGTTGGTCACCCGAGAGTCAGATAATGCGTCGCCTTCAGACTTAGAAAAAATAGACTCTGTTTCTTTCCAGGTATTTCAGTCTCTCTTTAAATTCATGCGCCTCCACAGCCAGCTTTTATTCAAGCTAACCTCTGAGAAAGGATTTTATCCCGGGCAGGCTGTTTGTCTGTGGTTTATCCATCAAAATTCAGGAATAAGTCAGCGGGAGCTGGCGGAGAAAATGCATGTAGCGCCCCCCACTGTCACTCACATGCTTAAGCGGTTAGAAAAAGCAGGGCTGGTGGTGCGTAAAGGAAGCGAAGGAGACCGGCGCTTGAGCCATACCTATCTAACTGATGCCGGTATAGATACATTAAACGTATTAAATGATATTTTAGCCGAGATAATAGACACTAGTTTAGAGGGTTTGAATTGCGAGGAGCAACGTAACCTCGCGCGCTTACTGGATATTATAAGCTCTAATATATTACGTAAACTTTGAAATGGAAGGGAATGCATTTATATGAAAGATTTGTTGACAAAATTTTTAAAGCCGTATTGGAAGCTGATTATTCTCGCTATAGTATTATTACTGGCGCAGGCCATGTCTAATCTGTATCTGCCCAGCTTGAATGCTGATATCATCAACAACGGAGTGGCTAAAAGCGATATCAGATACATCATAAAGACTGGTGGCTTTATGCTGGTTGTAACGCTGCTCCTCGCGGCCTGCACCATAGCCTCCTCGTATTTGAGCTCTAAAATATCTATGAGTTTTGGGCGAGATATGAGAAGAGCCATATTCTACAAAGTAGAAAGCTTCTCCCAGGCTGACCTCGATAAATTCGGCACGCCATCGTTGATTACCCGCAACACCAATGATGTGCACCAGATGCAGATGCTGGTGCATCTAGGTTTAAATCTCATGGTTATGGCTCCCATTATGTGCATAGGTGGCGTTATAATGGCCCTGCGGCAAGATGTGGTGTTATCTTTTTCTATAGTTATCATAGCACCTCTCATGGCTGCGGTGGTGGGAATTCTTCTGGCCAAAGCTACCCCGCTATTTCGCTCTATCCAGGTCAAAATAGACCGGGTAAATCAAATTATGCGCGAAAAACTGATGGGAGTGAGAGTCATAAGGGCGTTTGTGAGGAATGATTACGAAGTCCGGCGTTTTGATGAAGCCAACCGGGACCTCACCACCACCGCATTAAGAGTAAATCGAATGATAGCCCTCGCCATACCGTTGCTTATAATCATCATGGATATCTCCACCATCGGTATAATATGGTTTGGAGGCCACCGAATAGAAAGCGGAGCTATGCCCATAGGTAATTTAACTGCTTTTCTGTCCTACATTATGGAGATAATGATATCAGTAACAATCGCCATGAGCATGTTCATAATGGTGCCCAGAGCCGAGGCATCAGCTGAGCGAATATTAGAAGTACTCAATACCAAACCATCTATACAAGATCCTCCCAAACCTGTTGTACCTCGCAATATAAAGGGTCATGTGGAGTTTTGTGATGTAGAATTTTGCTATCCCGGAGCAGAAGAGCCGGTACTCCGGGACATATCATTTATAGCAACACCAGGCAAGACCACCGCCATCATAGGGAGCACCGGATGCGGAAAGAGTACTTTAGTAAACCTGATACCTCGTTTTTACGATGTAACTGGCGGTAGCATAAAAATAGATGGAACAGATATCCGTGATATGCTCTTGCGAGACTTGAGAGCCCGGATAGGACTGGTGCCTCAGAAAGCTTTTCTTTTCAGCGGAACCATAGCTGATAACCTGCGCTACGGCAACGAGAACGCTACTGATGAAGAGCTCTGGCACGCACTGGAGATAGCCCAGGCCAAGGATTTCGTAATGGAGTTACCCGGTAAATTGTATGCTCCGGTGGAACAAGGAGGGGTTAACTTCTCCGGAGGCCAACGTCAGAGGCTAGCTATTGCTCGAGCACTGGTTAAAAAACCAGAGATATATGTGTTTGACGACAGCTTTTCGGCCCTGGATTTCCAAACTGATGCCCAGCTCCGATTAGCACTTAAAGATGAAACTGTCAATTCTACAGTCATCATTGTTGCTCAACGAGTAAGCACCATCATGGATGCCCATCAGATCGTTACTTTAAACGATGATGGTACTATAGCGGGAATTGGTACTCACACTGAGCTTATGGAGACCTGTGAGGTATATCGCGATATAGTATACTCACAGCTTTCTGAGGAGGAAGTAGCATGAGTATAAATAACAATCAAAATAATAATAATCTGGAAACCAAGCCACAAAGACGACGCGGCGGAGGGGGTGGTCGCCGTGCCATGCCAGTTGAAAAAGCCAAAGACTTCAAAGGAACTCTCAAGCGTCTCATAGCCTACCTCAAGCCTCAGGCTGTGCTGCTACTAATGGTGATAATATTTACCGCTCTTAGCGTGATATTTACCATATTTGCACCCCGGATAATGGGTGAGGCTACCAATGAGCTATTTGAGGGAGTAATGAGTAAATATTTACCCGCTGACATGACCAAAGAGCAGGCTATAGCCGAGCTAAAGGCTAAAGGACAGGACCAGTTAGCCGAGATGTTGTCGGCAATGGATGTAACCCCGGGGAAAGGGGTAGACTTCAACGCCTTGCTGCGTATACTGCTTATCCTTTTAACTGTATATCTTCTGGCTGCTTTCTTTCAATGGTTGCAGCAATATACCATGGCCGGCGTAGCCCAGAATACTGTATACCGACTGCGGCGGGACATAGATACCAAACTTGCCCGGTTGCCTTTAAAATATTACGACAACCATCCTCACGGCGATATCTTAAGCCGCGTAACCAATGATGTAGATAATATAGCTCATACTCTCCAGCAGAGTATCACCCAGGTGATACACGCTGTGGTAACAGTCATAGGGGTACTGATTATGATGTTTTCCATAAGTCCACTTCTATCATGGATATCGCTGGCCATTATACCTCTGTCACTTCTGGTAACCATGTTTGTGGTCAGGCGGTCTCAGAAATACTTTATAGCCCAGTGGGACAGCACCGGTGCTTTAAATGGTCATATAGAAGAGACATTTACCGGTCATAACATCATTGAAGCATTCAACCAGCAAGATAAAACCATAGAGCGCTTTGACGAAGAGAATGAGAGAGTTTATGAAGCCAGTTTTAAAGCTCAATTTATATCCGGCATCATACGTCCGGCTATAAATTTCCTGAACAACGTAAATTATGTGGTAATATGTGTGGTAGGCGGAATACGTGTAGCCACCGGCCTTATCACTCTGGGTGGTGTGCAAGCTTTCATCCAGTATTCCCGACGGTTTACCCAACCGGTGATTCAGGTTGCCAGCATCACAAACGTTTTGCAATCTACTGTTGCTTCTGCAGAGCGAGTGTTTGAACTGCTGGATGAAGAGGAA
>DGDO01000021.1:50830-60362 GCA_002385475.1 Candidatus Sordicultor fermentans
GGATGAAGAGGAAGAAATACCGGATACCGAAAACCCGGTAGTGCTGGAAAACGTAAAAGGACATGTAAGATTTGAGCATGTATACTTCAGCTACCACCCCGATACTCCTTTAATCGAGGATTTGAATCTGGATGCCCAGCCCGGCCAAACTGTGGCTATAGTAGGCCCCACCGGAGCTGGTAAAACAACGCTGGTTAATCTGCTCATGCGCTTTTATGAGATAGATAGCGGACGCATCACCATAGATGGTGTAGATATCCGAGACATGAGGCGAGACGACCTGCGCAAGATCTTCGGTATGGTGCTGCAGGACACCTGGCTATTTAATGGCACTATAAGGGATAACATTGCCTATGGCAAGGAAGGAGCCACAGATGAAGAAATAGTAGCAGCGGCTCAGGCAGCATACGTAGACCACTTTATCAGAACTCTACCTCAAGGATACGATACTGTACTTACTGAAGATGCTTCTAATATATCTCAGGGGCAAAAACAACTGCTGACCATAGCCCGAGCTTTTTTAGCTGACCCTAAGATATTGATACTGGATGAAGCCACGAGCTCTGTAGATACCCGCACCGAGATGCTTATCCAGAAAGCCATGGCCGAGCTGAGGCAAGGCCGCACCAGCTTCGTCATTGCTCACCGATTATCCACTATCCGCGATGCTGACACCATACTGGTTATGAACCAGGGCCGGATTGTAGAACAGGGAAATCACGAGGAGCTCATGGCCACCCGTGGTTTTTACTACGACCTCTATATGAGTCAATTTCTCTCACCTGTGAGTGCTGATGCGGTGTAGCAAAATTTGTTATCCTATTCGGAAAACATAGAGAAAGCAAGAAAAACGGGTTTGAAAAATAAGTAGCGGTGAGGGACAAAACACACCTCTCACCGCTACTGCATTCATAAACTATTAGCTAAAATATAGTTTCTGCCCAATTAATTATTCCCTCTACCATTTCATTGCTTGATACAGTACTGAAGGCTTCTCTGCAGATGCCATTTCCAACACCTCGTAGCTTAAGAGCATACTTGAGGAGAGGAATGTTACCATATTTTAGAACGTTAACTATCTTTGCTATATCTAACTGAGTTTCTCTTGCTTCTTCGAGTCTATTTTCCTTGAATTCTTTCCATAATTTAGTAAACAATTCAGGAAAGACATTGGCATTCCCACTGATGCTTCCCTTACACCCAGCGCTTAACCCGCTTAAAAGCTGCTCATCTGCTCCCTCGATAATCATTACATCTTTTTCTCGGAAAGCTAAAAGATACTCCATAACCGTAGTTAAACTCCCACTGCTGTCTTTTATGCCTACAATATTAGGGCAGTTTTCCACAAGTTTAACAAATAGAGAAAGATCAATCCGGTTTCCAGTACGCTGGGGAATATTGTAAAGGTAGACCGGAAAATCCTGAGGTAGAGAATTGGCTATTTTAGAAAAATACCTAAAAAGCTCATCTTCTGAATAGGAATAGTAATAAGGAGACAAAGCTCCTATCCCATCAGCCCCACAAGCGTAAGCGTGTTTAGCTAATGCTACAGCATCTCCCGTTGTGATACTTCCGATGTGAACATAAACAGTAATTTTCCCTTTTACATGGTTTACCACTGTCTCAGCTATTTTTTTTCTCTCCTCTAAAGCAAGGAGAGGAAATTCTCCAGTTGTCCCACAGACATATACCCCATTTACTTTTGCGTCCATTAAAAAATCTAACAGAGCTTTCATTCCTTCATAATCAACAGAATAATCCTCATTGAACAAAGTAAGGATTGCCGGGTTAATTCCTTCTAAATGTTTCATTAGTTTCCTTCCTTTCTGATTATATTTTGGCAAAAGTACTTCCTGATTTCCAAAAGAGGTATATATCTATGCCTGAGATTATATCCTCCTGGCCATTTGCTTATGGAAATTAAATTTAAGAATATCATCCACCCCAAGGCACACATGCTTAATGGCAAGTCGGTTGTAAGTATAAACTATGTGTATTCTTTTATTTTTATCCTGAATTATTGCTGGATAGCTATATTCTCCCTCTTGGTTTTCTAGGTCCATAACCAATTGCCATGATTCTCCCTCATCTTTTGACACTGCCAAACTCAGTGGTGTTCGAGGCCCCCAAGGAGGATATAGACCACTATTGTCCTGGTGAGAAGGAGATAATTTTCGGATAACACGGAGTAGTTGTTTATGGCTCTCTTTATCCAGTTTTCCAGTATCTACATTTCTAATGTTTTTAGAAGATTGACCAACACTTTGCTTCCCATCTTCTCCCAATCCTGTGGGGTTAAAAGCCAAAACTAACTCTCCAGAATCCAGTTTTACCATGTCTATGGCACTATTATTATTGGGAAGACTGGTTTTTGTTGCAAAGCTCCAGCTTTTTCCTCCATCATGAGAACAAGACTTATAAATCCATCCTTCCCAAGAGCGCATGTAAGCTAATATAGAACCATCGCTCAGCTCTACTATAGTGGGCTGGTCAAGTAATAATCTTTCTCTTTCCCCTATGTCTCCATAGATTTTCCACTTTTTTCCTCCATCATGAGAACAAACAAATGTAGCTACCCATTTTTTCTCATACTCTGCTGGTATAATCCACACTTCAGGCCTTGTCTTGAGGTGAAGAGGCTTATTTTTACCTAAAATTCCTTTCCTCTTTATAAAAAATTCTAAATCCGTCCATGTGCAACCATCATCATAGGATCTTTTAAGAAACAGGTAAGTGCCTCCTTGGCACCACCGTCCGTAGTTTACAGGGGCTAAAAGCCACACTGCTTCATCAGGCCCGACAAATATCCTGGGATTTCCTGCTGCATGCCCTGCAACATTAACTAAAACACTGAAGGGTTCCCATCGATCATTTCCCGCTTTTAGTCTGCTCCCCAAAATCACTGAATCCTCAGAACCTTCTTCTCTACCGGCATACCATGCCGTCAATAAATCTCCGTTGGCCAACTCACAAATGGTAGAAGAGTGACAGGTGGGATATTTCTGAGTACTAGTGAAAACAAACTGGGATTCTGTTATTGCTAATCAACTCCTTTTTTTAATATTTCTCGAACTTTCTCCAGATCTTCCTCGGTATCCACACCAAGACCTTCATACCGGTATTTTGTCTCTACCACTTTTATTTTATAGCCTAACTCCAAAGCCTTAAGTTGCTCCAACGACTCAGTCAGATGTAGTGGCGTATCCTCCGCTTCAATATACTCCATCAGAAAAGGTTTTCTATAAACATATATTCCAATGTGCTCGTAACATTTGAAACTCTCCCGGTTTCTGGGAAAAGGAATGAGAGATCGCGAAAAGTACAGAGCAAAATTATTTTTATCAAACACCACCTTAACCACGTTGGGGCTGTCAAACTCGTTACCTTCAGAAATTTCATAACACAACGTGGCCATAGGAATATTCTCGTCTTTCACCATGACTTCTACTACTTCATCGATCATTCGAGAATCAACCAATGGCTCATCTCCCTGTATGTTAACAACTATATCTACTTCCATTTCTTTAACCACTTCTGCAGTTCTACTGGTTCCTGAGAGGTGAGTGGGTGATGTCAGTACCGCTTTCCCTCCAAAATCTACAACTGTATGGACAATCCTTTCATCATCGGTTGCAACTACAACATCATTTAATGAACTCGATTTTTTAGCTCTCTCATAGACATGTTGAATCATTGGTTTTCCACATATATCAACAAGTGGCTTTCCCGGTAGTCTCGTAGAACTATAACGAGCAGGTATTACACCAATAGTTTTCATGTTTACTTTCTCCCTTCGCGGATTATAGGAAGTCCATTTTTAGTTTTTTCAAGAAATGTTTCCTTATCAAAAGGTTTAACATTCTCTACTATCCACTCCCGCATTTTTTTACCTTCTTCCGATTCCTGAGGATAACTGATAAAATCAAGGGAGATGTTCAGTGCTTCACAGATTTTCCAAGCCATTATGGGCCATATTACCCCTATGTCTCCTACAATAGGCACGCTTTGCTCTAGACGAGCGAATCCAGACATCTCCATCCGGAAAGGAACACCAAGGACTTTAGTTTTTGGCTTCCCCATATTAATGGATTTTTGAACCATTCCGCCTTCTCTTTCTTTTATCCATGCGTCTTTCAGGTTAACGTCCAGGTCAATCCTTACTAACACCTTTTCCTTCAAACTGTAAGTTCTATATCCATCCCAGTTTGGCCAGATACCATGACCAGTATAACACTCAAACGGGCCATCGTGTATCTCTTGAGTGAGAGCAACTGCTGATTCTATGACGGCGTCAGCCTTCTCAAGCAATAGGGCTATACGCATACATCTCTCCGAAATAGATATACTGTCACCAATCGAAAGCCCTACTGTTCCTCCTCCAATTAATTGAGGCACACTAACCATCACCGGTATATTTTTTTCTGCTCCGATTCCCAACATTGTCCTTTGATCACAACCAAATCCTGCGACAAGCTCAAAAGGTAATCCGTATGCCAAAGAGACAGAAAGGATTTCCCGGGAAATCCTTTCTGTCCGCAAGCCCATAGGATAAGCCACATTTCCAGCGGCTTTTATAATGATGTCGCCCTCTAAATTCTCACCTTTCTTTATTAATTCTTTATCGATGACCATTTCTCTTTCGAGTTTTTCTATTTCTTCAGCAGTCATTTGAGTGAATTCAAAAACATCTCCTCGAGGAAGAAAATCTGTGCTGAGACCCAGCTTCTTTCCATCCACCCTCTTAACTCTGTCCAGAGTCCCGGCTAGCTCATGAGCGATAACTGCTGAACTGGTTATGACACCATCGATTACACCTTTTTTAATTAGCTCTGCTATTAGCGTCGTGACTCCTTCATGAATATTGGGCCCACTCCCAGTTGCCACCACTATATTACCGCCACTTTCCTTTATTTTAACCAGTTTATTTATGCAGTCATCCAAAGCTCCTCGGACTTCATCTTCCAGCTCTTCATAGTATTTTTCTATTGGTTTTATCAATACACCCATTTTCTCACCCCTTCTCCTTTATTAATTATTTAAATTTATTGTTTTAATCCACTAGTTACTATTCCTCTCACAAAAAATCTTTGCAAAAAGATAAAAAGCACCACAGGAATGATAATAGAAAGTAACGCACCAGCCATAACTATAGTGTAGGGAGGCTGATGCATTATTCCTGTAGTAACACCAAACACGTTAACAGCAAGTCCCACTGGTAAAGTTTTTACCTTGTCACCGCTAGTTGCAACTAAGGGCCACATCAGGTAATTCCAGCTTTTAAAAGCAGTAAAAAGAACAGCCGTAGTTATTGCTGGTCTAATTAAAGGCAAAACTATCCTAAAAAGTATCCCCCAATAGCTGCAACCATCTATTTTTGCCGCATCTTCAATATCACGGGGAATTTCGGCTACAATAAACTGCCGGAAGAGAAATATGGCAAATGCATTCACAGAAAGAGGGATCATTAAGCCTATATAAGTATTCAGCATCTTAAGACGGTAGAAAAGTAAATACAGCTGGGGCATATAAGCATAAAAGGGAATCATGATTGTAAGTAAGCACATAGTAAACAGAAGGTTTTTCCCTCGGAAATTCAGACGGGCAAAAGCGTAGCCAGCAGGTAACGCTGTAAAACAGGTAAGTGCGACTGTCCCCACTGTCACAATTATACTATTGATAGTCCAACGTAAAAAAGGATATCGATCAATGATGAATACATAGTTTTCAAAAGTGAATGGTTTAGGAATCCACTCCCACGTTTTTTTCAGGGCCTCAGATTCCTCCTTAAAGGACGTTGAAACCATAACAAGAAGAGGAATCAAATAGTAAAGCACAACTATCACTAAAATTACATACAGCGCCACAATACCAGGGCTTATTTTTTTCTTATTTTTCTTCATCTTGGAAGACTCCCATTTTTAGTTGAAACAGACTAGCCAATAATATCAATATCAATGTTATAGCCGAAATAGCTGAGGCATATCCTATTTCAAAATTATTAAAGGCCGTGGTAAAAATCTTAAACACGAGGGTTACAGTACTCTCAACTGGTCCTCCCTGAGTCATAATATAAATTTCATCAAATACTTGGAACGAATTTGCCCAACAAAGCACTACCACATAAACTGTCGTATATCGCAAGAGAGGCAGGGTAATAAAACGAAATTTAGCCAAAGAACCTGCTCCATCCATTTCTGCTGCTTCGTAGAGCTCTTCAGGAATGCCCTGTAATGCTGCGAGATAAACTATGGTATTAAAAGCCACCGACCACCAAGAATTCATAATTACTATCGATGGTATTGCCAATTTGGGGTTTGACAGCCACCCAGGAGGTGAAGAAACACCTATCATCCGGAGATAACTATTCAAAATCCCAAAATTTTTATCGTATATCCACTTCCAGAGAATCCCTGCAGCTGCACTTGATATTACGTAAGGCAACAGCACAATGGTTCTAGCAAATATCCTACCTTTCAGTTTTAAGTTCAAAAGCATTCCAAGAAGTAATCCCAATACTGTTAATACTATTGTTACAAGTACCGTGTAATAAACAGTATTACCCAATGCTTTCCAAAACGAATTATCCCCAAATAGTTTAGTGTAGTTTTCTATACCGACAAATTTGGGAGTTCCTATAATATTCCACTTAGTAAAACTTATGGGAATTAAGGTTACGAAAGGAATTAGGAAAAACAATGTATACAGAAAGAAGTACGGCAAGAGAAACCAGAATGCTGTTTTTCCTTCCACCTTAGCTCTCATGTGTCCCACCTTCTGAGCTGCGAAGCTCGCTCAGTCTTTAGATTTTCTTGGTTAATCTAATCCAATCTTCAACTGAGCGAGCTTCACTATTGATAGATGCTTCAAATCATTCCTCTGCCAAAATCTGATTTATTGTATCTGCTGCTTTTCTTATCGCATTTTCCGGTGTTTCTCTGTTGAGCATGACTGATTCAATCATTACTACCAAAGGTGAAGTTGCTTCTCTCCCAAATACTTCTTCTCTTTTCACAATCGGTGGATAATAGTGAGTAAAAGGCAGAGATTCCGCAAAAGCTTTCGATAGTTTGAGATTTTTGAATTCTTCAGACTCTAAAACCTCTTTTCTTACTGGCAGGTGGCCTGCCTTCTGAGTCCAGATCAGACTCTCATCAGAGAGAAACTTTATAAGTTTCATCCCCGCTTCCATTTTTTGAACATTGTCCGTAGCTGTCAGCACCAAAACATGTGAATCACCCCATGTTGCTGGCTGGTCATATATGACTGGCAATGGAGTAGTTCCATATTCTAAACTTTCGTATTTATTAAAATCGTACATAGCCCAAGGACCTGTTATATCCATTGCCACTATCTCTTTAACAAAATCATCATCAGGAGATGCTTCTTCTTTCGGAACAACTTCATACTTATATACTAAGTCCTGTAAAAATTGCAGAGATTCTATCCCTATTTGGTTATCAAATGCTGCTCTCTTAAGATCATCGGTAAGTATTTTTCCATCCTTATGCTGCCACACCAAAGACATCCAAATCCTGAAAGGTATCCCTCCGCTATAAGCAAGACCAAACCCATATCGATCGTCTTTGGTTAGCTTCTGAGCACAGCTTAAAAATTCTTCCCCATCTTTAGGAGGATTATCAGGATCCAGTCCAGCGTCTCTAAAGAGTTTTGTATTGTAATATAGGGCAAGAGGATGCATATCGAGAGGAATGGCATATCTTGTTCCATTTAGTTGTGTTCCTTCCCAAGCCGTTTCTACAAAATCTTCTTTCTTGAACCCTACCTCTTCTGCTAATTTACCAATATCAGCTAACACACCAAAACTAGCTTGTTGAGTAAGAGCTGATTGCTGCATTGTCAACACATCCGGAGCAGCCCCTACACGATAGTCAAGCAATAGTTTGGTGTAAAGCGTGCTCCAGTCCATGATTTCTTCATTGACATGTATTCCATATTCATTGGTTTCATTAAACTTGGAGATGAGCTCAGTAAGTACTACATTCTCCGGAGCACCTACCCCATTCCAAAAAGTGATTTCGATTTTAGAAGCAGCCAAGGCATTTCCACTTAGGCCCATAGAAAATACCACTAAAATCACACCTACCATTAAAATTTCAAACACCAACAATAATTTTTTCATTTCCCTTCTCCTTTCATAAAAAGACTTGATATTAGTAGTTTTTGCTTTTTAAAGCTATAAAGCTTTATACTTTTAGATCGCCTCCTTTTAGGTCAAGTAATTTACCATTTTTTTCTTTACTAAATTAAGCTTGCCATTAGCTCATCATCTGTCTTTTCAAGCTTTTCATACCCCTATGAAATCTCTAAAGTAACTGGTATTTTCTTCAAGAAGTGCTCCTGCAATTGTCCTACTTGTTTCTCTTGCAATAAGCTTATCACCTCCTTCTTAATATTTGAAGGTCTGTAGTCTATAAAAATAAAAAACAATTGAGCAGCGACAGAACCAATGGTATATATTGGCTGAGAAATAGTTATTAATGGAGGGTTATAAGAGAAGTCCACTCCAAATCATCAAAACCCACAATTCCTATTTCCTCTGGAATTTTAATTTTAAGCTCTTTTAAGACTAAAAGCGCTCCTGTCATCCTTACACTGTTGACTATAATAAAAATAGCATCTGGAAGAACTGAAAAAGGAAGGGCATACAATTAAAGCTGCCTGTGAAGCTCTGGGTATAGCAAGAAGCAGTTATTACACATCTTGGAAAAGACAGACAACTGAAAAAGCAGAAAGAAAAGTTAAAGAAAAAGATGCAGAGATAAAGAAATCAAGACTCTTCATCCTTTCTGGGGATACAGAAGAAAACTCTTGGCTGAGGCACCGGGAGAACATAGTTATCAATGAGAAACGAGTAAGAAGGATTATGAAGGAAGAAAATCTAATGATGGAAGCTAAGAAGTACAAAGCTAAAAGAACTCCCCAGAGGAGAAAGGGAGGGCAGGATAGCATATCAATCAGTGCAGAAAAAAGCACTGAGTAACTTAGCCAGGCAGTTGATGGGGGAGTAAGGGGAAATATTCTTTCCCTTAATATAAGAAGATAAAGACAGAATAAGAGAATAAGAAAATACAAGAAAGAGAAAAAAAGAAAAATCAGGAATTTGCCGAAACATTAAGCAAAATAAAGCTAAAAGATATTGAAGGATACAACGACGTTGTGGTAAAGATTTGATTGGGAGAAATAAGGTAGTCCGTTGGCCTTAACAGAGTTTTTTAGAAAGAGAAACGGAAGAAGTGCAGTTCTGGCAGGCCCGGCAGGATTTGAACCTGCAACCCCCGGTTTTGGAGACCGGTGCTCTAGCCGTTAGAGCTACGGACCTGCGTTTTTTTATCTTATTTCTCGATGGACAGTATGTTTACGACAATGAGGACAATACTTTTTAAACTCCAGGCGAGCGGTTTTGGTTTTCTTATTCTTGCTTCCCTGGTAGTTTCTCCTTTTACAATCGGTACATTCAAAGGTTATAGTCTCTTGCACCACTTATCCTCCCTATTCAATAATATCAGCTACT
>DGDO01000146.1 GCA_002385475.1 Candidatus Sordicultor fermentans
AGAATAAAGGCAAAAATCAGAATAAACAATAGGGCAATGAGAAAGGCGAAAGGAACAACGCCTATGAGGTTACGCATATCTTCAGGTAGCATTCCCGCCGGTCTTTTGAAAAAGCTGTAGCCCTTTCCAGGAAGAAAGTAAGCTACAAAACCATTGCCAATTTCACCTACCTCAGGGGGAAGAAAGGTAATGGGAAAACCCTGAGAAAGGCGCAGAGCGAAACCATTGGCTACCCCATAAATCCCTAACGTCGCAATAAAAGGAGGGACTCGGAACTTGGCTACCAGGATACCGTTTACCAGCCCGGGTAAGAGACCTATTCCTATTCCTACCACTATTCCCCAGAGAATGGCTACATAAGGGGAATAACCTGCAGCGTAAAGGTCTCGCATGATAATAGCCGAAATTACGGAAATTAATCCTCGCACAAATCCCACAGAAAGATCGATACCACCTGTTATGATGACAAAAGTTTCTCCCGCCGCTAAAAGAAGAGCGGGTGAGGAGGTGATGAGAATGTTATTTAAAGTCTTAGGAGATAAAAAACCTGTTCCGGTAAAACTAAAAAGAACGCACAGAAAAAGGAGGAAGAAAACTACCCAATTTTTACCTAAAAAAAGAAGAAATCGTTGTCCAGGATTTAGTTCAGAAAGTAACATTTTTCACCCTTTTTGAAAGGAGGGAGGGTAGACCTCCCTCCTTTAGCTTCAGTCCTGAGGCATTCGATAAATATATTGTTGAGCTTCTGGATCATCTACGTTATCTCGGGTGAAGAAGAAGAAACCAGGAACAATTCTCTTGGGGACTTCTTGACCTTCCACCAGATACTTATAAGCCCATTCTGCGGCTAAAGTTCCAATTTCATAGGGTTTTTGAGCCAGAACCAGATCTACCTGTCCTTCCTTTAGCGCTTTAATCAAATCTTCAGTAGCATCCCAGGCAGCAATTTTTACCACTCCAGCTAATCCAGCATTGGCCACTGCCTGGTAAGCACCCTGGGCGCTATAGAGGTTGGTACCAAAAATTCCTACGATATCCGGGTGAGCCTGCAGAGCAGCTGCTACCTGTTGCTGAGCTTTTTCTTGCACATCCAGGCAGTATTCTACTCCCACTAATTCAATATCCGGATATTCAGATATTCCCTTTTTGAAACCTTCTACTCGCTCTACTACGCTCGATGTATCAGGGTTGGTAGTTTCTACAAATACTTTTCCTTTATAATCAATCATCTCCGCCAGGTGATGAGCTACTTCCACCCCTCCCTGAAAATTATCCGTTCCAATATAAGCCAAGGGAAATGACCAGTCACTGGGTTTAGAATAATCTCCATCGCCGATGTAGGTATCAACAGTAATAATATCAATACCACTATCATAAATCCTCTTCAGGGGAGCGATTAAGGCTTCTTGAGAAGTAGGTACGATGGCAATTATATCAATATCTCCTCGGGCTGCCACCGCTTCTAAGATAGGAACCTGTACCTCTGGACCCCAGGCTTTGGGATGTTCAGCGATGAAAGCGTCCATCCCTAACTCGGCGGCCTTGTCTTTAATTCCCTCTCCAATCAGAACCTGGAAGGGGTCAAGGATACCTGAAATGTATGCGATTTTGTATTTTTTTTCTTGAGCTAAAACTCCTCCGACTAACACCAATACCAGTAAAGAAACAATGAAGATAGTTAAGAAATTCTTTCTCATAGCAAATCCCCCTTCTTTTATAAAATTTTAAAAACTTTTTTGGTTCCTTCTCTCCCCTTTATTTTTCACCTCCTAGAGGAGGAAAGGATAACCACTTAGATTATAATTCATCCTTTCCCTTTTTGCCAACATTTTGAAATTATTTTTGTAGAAAAGGCTCTTGTAACTGGAACTAACAAAAAATCATTGCTGATGATTTAGTACTTCTTGACCAGAGGGAGGTTTTTGTTATTAAATATAATAAAATTTCAAAAGCTAAAAAGGAGGAAGATATGAACAATTTTGAGTTTTTGAGCCCTACTAAGATAGTTTTTGGTAAAGGTACAGAAAATCGGGTGGGACAGGAAATTAAAAAATGTCAGGCTGAAAAAGTGTTGCTTCACTACGGTGGCGGAAGCATAAAGCGTTTTGGGCTTTACGACAGAGTGGTGGCTTCACTCAAAGAGTCGGATATTGATTTTATAGAGCTTGGCGGTGTGAAACCAAACCCCCGGGTGAGTTTGGTACGTGAGGGTATAAAGCTGTGTCGGGAAAGAGGTGTAGATTTTATTCTGGCAGTAGGTGGTGGAAGTGTTATAGATTCTGCCAAAGCCATAGGTATAGGAGTACCATATGATGGTGATGTGTGGGATTTTTATACTGGTAAAGCTGAACCTCAAGAAACAATACCTGTAGGTGTGGTGTTGACTATACCGGCAGCAGGGAGCGAAGCGAGCCCTGGCTCGGTTTTAACCAACGAAGATGGATGGTATAAAAGAGCGGTTAATGCAGAGATTATGAGACCCAGGTTTGCCATATTAAACCCCGAGTTAACTTTTACTCTACCACCTTATCAGACAGTATGTGGAGCTTCAGATATAATGGCTCATGTGATGGAGCGTTACTTTACTCCTACCCGACATGTTGACTTTACTGATAGGCTATGCGAAAGTACGCTTAAGACAGTTATAAAAAATGTACCTGTAGTTCTTGATCAGCCTGATAACTATGATGCCAGGGCTGAGATAATGTGGGCTGGTACGATAGCCCACAATGACCTTTTGAGCACTGGTCGAGTGGGTGATTGGGCATCACATGACATAGAGCATGAAATTAGTGGCATATATGATGTGGCCCACGGTGCCGGATTAGCAGTAGTGTTTCCAGCATGGATGAAGTATGTGTACAGAGAAAACAGGGATAAATTTGTCCAGTTTGCAGTGCGAGTATGGAATGTAGATATGGATTTTGAGGACCCGGAGCGCACAGCACTGGCCGGAATAGATCAACTAAAAAGATTTTATAAGAATGTGGGACTTCCCACTTCGTTAAAGGACTTAGGTATATCGGATGATCGATTAGAAGAGATGGCTGATAAGTGTACAGCGGGTGATACAAAGACTGTCGGCAATTTTAAGAGATTAGGAAAACAAGACGTATTAAATATTTTGAAAATGGCATTGTAGACCAATCAAAGCATGGGTGCTTGCTTGTCTGGTCCTATCCATTTTGATTTTAGGTGGCCTTTATTGATGTGGGCAGTATAGTATGTATTTATAGTCGATAAAAGGGGAAAGCGTAAATTTTAAGTATAGAGGTACTTATATCTCTTACGTATAGCCTGCAGTCTTTTGAAGCCCCCAGAGCTTCCCTCCATGGGCTCAAGTTCGCTCCTTCTGGAGCTATGGTTATTGAGTGTTCTTATGTGGATTTAATCAGCCCTGAAAAGAATCCCTATCTGATGTTCTAGTCGAACTATATTTCCTCTTTCTTGATATTCAAATCGTTTTTTGTGATAACCGTAAAATTGCCAACGAATGGGAAATGATTCAAGAGAATTATCAATTTTATAGGGAGCAGAACAGCTTACAGTGGAACTAAAAACATAAAAAACACCGAGAGGGGAGAAAGATCTTTCTCAATATCTGCAGCGCAAAATAACTTACGGTGTGAGATAAAAGAAAAGGGCTTATAGAAAATGTAAAAGACAAAAACTACCGAAGAAGACGCTTTTTCCCTATCGGTGTGAGGGCTGCCACCTTATAACCCTGGAAAACAAAACGACTATAGTTTAAACAAAAAAATAAAGATTGCTGAGGGGAGGTGCTCCAGTGTTGTGAGGGTCTCGCTTTTTAGTCCTCTATGCTGGTTTTAGATACAAACGAAAAGCAAGGGATGTCTATTTTTATTTAATTTTTTTGTCAACTATTCGGGAAAAGAACCAGAGCTTTAACATCTATCAGAGAGCCACTTTCTTTCCCTATTTTTCTTCTAAAGTCTGTCTGACCTTTACTTTTTTCTTTATTGTGGTAAAATTCTGGAAATTTAAGTGAGTTAAGTAAGGGAGGAAAAGTAAATGCAATCTCTTTTCTATCCTCTGGAAAAGGCTGGTATTCATAACCCTCGCTATGTTTACTATAATGCAGTTGTTTCTCAGCTTTTAGAAGAAGCCATCAAAAGAGAAGAAGGAATTTTCACTTCTACCGGAGCTTTTAACGTGTTAACCGGTAAATATACTGGTCGTTCTCCCGAAGACCGTTATATCGTAGATGATGAAATTACCCATAATTCTATAGATTGGGGTAAAATAAACGTTCCCATAGAACCAGAAAAATTCAATCGACTTCATGGTAAACTATGTGCTTATCTCCAAGGTAGAGATGTTTTTGTTTATGATGGTTTTGTAGGAGTAGACCCCCAATGTAGACTGGCAGTGCGTTTTATAAATGAATATGCCTACCAGACAGTTTTTGTAGAAAATATGTTTCTTGAAGCAACGAGGGAAGAGTTAACTAATTTTAAGCCGGAATTTACGGTAATTTGCGCTCCCAATTTTAAAGCTGACCCTGAAGAAGATGATATTCGCTCTGAAGCTTTTGTTATCATCAATTTCCAGGAGAAAATGGTGATTATTGGAGGTACTTCTTACGGAGGAGAGATTAAGAAATCTATCTTTACAGTGATGAATTTCCTCCTTCCTCAGCAAGGGGTTCTTCCTATGCATTGTTCGGCCAATGTGGGAGAGAGGGGGGACGATGTAGCTATCTTTTTTGGACTTTCCGGCACAGGGAAAACCTCTCTTTCTGCTGACCCAAGACGGCGTTTAATTGGAGATGATGAACATGGCTGGTCGGAGAAGGGAGTTTTTAATTTTGAGAAAGGGTGTTACGCTAAGTGCATAAATCTCTCTCGAGAGAAAGAGCCTCAGATTTGGGAAGCTTTGCGCTATGGAGCTATTATGGAAAATGTGGTAGTAGACCCTGTCACTCGAGAAGCGGATTACAACGATGCCCGCTATACTGAGAATACTAGAGCTAGCTACCCCATTGAGTATATCCCAAACGCTCTCATTCCTGGTATGGCTGGACACCCTGAAGTAGTGATTTTGTTAACTGCCGATGCTTTCGGAGTGATACCTCCTGTAGCTAAACTTAGCAGAGAAAAGGCGGTGGAGTTTTTCTTACTGGGCTATACCAGTAAGTTAGCAGGAACCGAAAGAGGTATTGTTGAACCCCAGGCTACTTTTTCACCTTGTTTTGGTGCTCCTTTTATGCCTCTTCATCCTCAAATATACGCTAAGATGTTAGGAGAAAAAATATCGCAGCACGGCTCCCGGACTTACCTGGTTAATACTGGTTGGATGGGGGGTCCTTATGGAGTTGGTAAACGGATAGACATAACTTATACGCGAGCCATTGTTCATTCTTTAATCGATGGTAGCATTGAAAATTATCCTTTCCGGGAAGACCCTATATTCGGTTTCTTAGTTCCCGAAGAAATTAAGGATGTACCACGAGAGCTACTTCATCCTCGTTCTACCTGGAGGAACGGGAGTGAGTTCGACGAGCAAGCTAGAAAATTGCAAAGCGACTTTGCAAAAACAATTAACCGTTTTAAGTTCTCTGCGGTTTGAAGTAAACTCAAATCTGCCATTACTTTAAGCTCACCAGCCGTAGCTGGTGAGCTTTTTGTGTACGCCCGGTATGGACGGTGGCTTGGTGGTTTTGTTTTCCGGGTTGTTATTGCGGGCTCGCAGTTTTATCTGGTGTGACGATTCAATCCCCCTTAGTTTTCTCGCTACAATTGGTAGATTTCTTCATCGGTTAATAGCTGGAAGCCGTTTCTTTCCAGTATGTTATGAGCTTGAGGTTGATTTTCTACCTGTATGACCAGAACTGCTTTTTCCCCGCTTTTGATTACAAACCCGTAGGCGTCTTCGATGTTAATTTGATTTTCGGCTAAAGCCTGGGCTACCCGATGTAACCCCCCTGGCTCATCATTCATCACTACGGCAATGACCTCTTGCAGGTAAACCGGAAAATTATGGTTGCGAAGAACCTCAAAAGCTTTTTGAGGTTCACTGGCTAAAATTTTAATCACTCCAAATCCATTGGCGCTGGAGATGGTGATAGCCCGAATGTTGATTCCTTCCTGAGAAAGAAGGCGAGTAATTTTCTCAATTCTTCCTGGTTTATTCTCGGCAAAAATGGAAAGCTGGCGAGCCATTTTATTCCTCCTTTTTATAATTGACGGTGGTCAATCACTCTTTGAACTTTTCCTTCCGGGGCAGGTATGCTCCCTGGTTCTACTAAAATCACCTCTGGAGTTACGAGAATTTCTGAATGAAGCTCAGATTGTATTCTTTCTCTCAATCTTGCTAATTTTTGTAAATCACCCAGGAATAGCTCCGGTTTTATTTCCACTTCTACTATCATTTTATCTCGATAATCTTCTCTTTCTAAAATGATGCGGTAATTGTTGCCCACTTCGGGATTGCTCATTAACACTTTTTCTATCTGCATGGGGAATATGTTTACTCCCCGGAAAATGAACATATCATCGGTTCTTCCCTGAATACGGGAAATACGCCGGTGGGTTCTACCACAAGGGCAGGGTTCCTCCAGGAGAGAAGCTAAATCTCCAGTTCGGTAGCGAATAAGGGGAGTAGCATCCCGATAAATAGTAGTGAGAACTATTTCTCCTACTTCCCCGGGAGGTGTGGGAGAAAGAGTTTGGGGATTGAGTATTTCTAAAATGTAATAATCTTCCCACAAGTGCATTCCTTCCTGAAAAACACACTCAAAGGCTACCCCTGGTCCGTTGACCTCTGATAATCCATAGGAATTATAAGCTTTAGCTCCATAAATTTCTTCTATGCGACGTCGAGTCTCTTCGCTGTGAGGTTCAGCTCCTAAAAGCATGATGCGAATGTTGAAGTCCTGTCGAGGATCTAAGTCTTCAGCTTTGATTAGTTGAGCAAGAAGAAGAGCATAGCTGGGGATAATATGAATTGCTGTACTTTTAAAAAATTTCAAAAACCAGATTTGTCTTTTGCTGTTTCCTGCTCCTATAGGAATGGTAAGCGCTCCTAACCTCTCTGCCCCGTAGTGCATACCTAAACCTCCGGTAAAAAGCCCATAACTCATCATATTCTGGAAAACGTCATTTTTCCTCATCCCTACAGCATACATTGAACGAGCTACTTGATTAGTCCACCGGTCCAGGTCTGAAGCAGTGTAATATATTACTGTAGGAGTGCCAGTAGTCCCAGAAGAGGAATGGAGGCGTACCGCTTCTTCTAAAGGTACAGCTAAGAAACCAAAAGGGAAACCTTCTCGTAAATCTACCTTAGTGGTAGGGGGAATAAATTTTAGATCTTCGGGAGACTTAATTTTTTCCGGGTCTATTTTGTTATGCGAAAAAAGACGACGATAAAAGCTGGTTCTCTGAGCATTAGCTATGGTCTTTTTGAGCCTTTCAGCTTGTAGTAAGGATAATTCCTCCCGGGGTATAGTTTCTAGTTGTTTTTCCCAGTACAATTTTCTTCTCTCCTTTTTTAATTTATGTAACGTATAATGGATTAAGACAATTATATCTCACTTGAGAAAATATGAGGAATCGGTATAATCAAAAGCGCCTTTGCATATTTATTGGTAGTTACTTCAACGAATAAACATTAAGAATAGCTTTGCGTTGCGCATTTTCTCTTTTGGAACGGAGAGAGTAATAATAGAATAGTAATATGATGTGTCTAAAATAGAGAGGTGAATCAATTGAGTTTAGATCTGAACGTCTTTATTAGCTTTTTAGCTGGTCTTCTTTCTTTTCTTTCTCCTTGTGTTTTAGCTATTGCTCCTGCTTATGTAAGTTATATTAGCGGAGTAGAATCAACCGAAAAAGATAGGACTAAAACGATTACTCATACTCTCTTTTTTGTTACAGGCTTTACCGGGATTTTCGTGTTAATGGGTTTAGGAGCTTCTTTTTTAGGCAGTATCATTGTTCCTTACCGGGTGTGGTTTAATCGTTTAGCAGGAATTATTATTATAATTTTTGGCTTGCAGATTTTAGGAGTTTTGAAAATTCGCTGGTTATATGCTGACAAACACTTTCGCCCCCGGGAAATAAATCTATCTCAAGTGCGAAGCCTGCTTCTGGGTATATCTTTTGGCCTGGTGTGGACGCCTTGTGTGGGTCCTATTCTGGGGTCCATCCTTCTTTATGCCTCTACTATGGGGAAGATTGGGCAGGGAGGAATACTTCTTTTCTTTTATGCTCTGGGCCTGGCTTTACCTTTCGTTTTTTTGGGAATAGGCTGGGGACACCTCACCACATTTTTTCGTGGTTTACAAAAAAGAGGAAGATGGGTAGAAATAACGAGTGGGATATTGCTCGTTTTCCTGGGTGTGGTAATATTTACTGGAGAAATGAATGCTCTTTTTTCTCTCCTGGGGGTGGATGCTTCTTTTAATCCTGAATTTTTGCTTTTCAGAGAATAGGAGTTTTTCTTATGCCTATCATTGGTAAAGATGAACAAAAAGTAAAAGCTTTTGGTGATGTTTCTAAAAGATTAAATCTCTCTAATCGAGTTTATAGAGGTATGCAAGCTATACCAGTGGACAAAATTGTGGGTAGTGTGGGAAGAGCAGGAGATTTACTCCCCGGTTTTCGTCTAAAAAACCCCGATACTCGTTACTATCGCATTAGAAGAGCGATGGAAAGAGGAGAAGTTCTCCCTCCTATTATTGTATATCAGGTGGGAGATGAATATTACGTATTAGATGGTAATCATCGGGTAGCAGTAGCTAAGGAGCTGGGTGTAAAATACATCGATGCTGAGGTAATTGAATTTTTCCCTTCCGAGCTAAGGGTGAGTCGAGCCCTGCGCAAGAAGAGAGCAGAATTTGAAAATTTAACCGGACTTAAGGGTATTGATGCCAGTGAGCCTCGACATTATGATTCTTTCTTAAGTTATATTAAGGATTATGCTAAGAGTATGGAGACATTTTTAGGAAGAGAAGTACCTCTTAAAGAAGCCAGCCTTAACTGGTTTCTGTCGGTTTATACTCCTGCAGTCCAGGCTATTGTAGAGAGGGGGTTGGAAGAAGCCTTTCCTGATAAGAGCTTGGCTGACATTTTTGCCTATGTTCTTGACTATAAATGGTACAAAAGTCAAAAAGAAGGATACGATATTGGTTTTGAACAGGCCCTGGAAGGTTTTATCCAGGAAATAGTGGGTAAACAAGAAAGCGAAGAAAATAAAAGAACTTTTATACAAAAAGTGGGAGGATTATTAGAGGAGGTATTACCTTGGCTGAGAAAGGAATAAACTGGCACGAGCTTTCTCCGGAAGAAGTAATCAAGATTTTAAACAGTAACGAAAAAAAGGGGTTAAGCGAGGAAGAAGTAAAACAAAGGTTAGAAAAATATGGGAGAAATACTCTCCCTCAGCCCAGGAAAAAAACTATCTTTACCATGTTTCTGGAGCAGTTCAAAGATTTCCTGGTATTGATTTTAGTGGGAGCAGCTTTAGTTTCTCTTCTTTTGGGAGAAATTACTGATTCTTTAGTAATCATTGCTATTTTGATTTTGAATGCTGTTTTAGGAGTGGTGCAGGAGTGGAGAGCCAGTCAAGCTCTGGAAGCTTTGAAGAAAATGACTGTTCCGGAATGCGAAGTAATAAGAGAGGGAAAACCCCTTAAAATAAATTCGGAAGAAATAGTTCCCGGAGATATAGTGATTCTCCGGGAAGGAGATTTTGTTCCTGCTGACTTGCGGCTCATTGAAATTCATGCCTTGAAAATTGATGAATCGAGCTTAACTGGTGAATCGGTACCGGTAGAGAAAGATATTTCTCCTCTTCCTCCCGATATTCCTATCACCGACCGCCTCAATATGGCTTATTCTGGAACTCTGGTTACCTACGGGCGGGGCAAGGGAATAGTGGTAGCCACAGGTATGGATAGAGAGATAGGAAAAATTGCCAGTTTAATCCAGGAAGAAGAGGAAACAGTAACTCCTTTGCAAAAACGGCTGGCTGGTCTGGGAAAGCTTCTGGGCTTTTTGACTCTGGGAATATGTGCTCTGGTTTTTTTAGTAGGTTTTTGGCGAGGGGAAACACCTTTGGGGATGTTTATGACTGCGGTGAGTCTTGCTGTGGCAGCTATTCCTGAAGGTTTGCCAGCCATTGTAACTGTGGTTTTGGCTTTAGGAGTTTATCGTATGAGTCAGCACCGGGCTATTATCCGTAGATTACCTGCGGTGGAAACCCTGGGCTCTACTACTTATATCTGTACCGATAAAACGGGAACCCTTACCGAAAATCGTATGGTAGTTCGGGAGGCATGGACAGAGGCCCCAGAAAAGCTCTATCAAATTGCCGTCCTCTGTAACGATGCCATAGTGGAGGAAGGTGAGGAAGGTGAAGAGGTGCGTCTTGGAGACCCAACTGAGCTTGCTCTTTTAGATTATGTCTGGGAGCAAAATGTTGATTTTAACTCCTGGAGAAAACTTTATCCCCGCCAGGAGGAGGTTCCTTTTGACTCCAAACGGAAAATGATGTCCACTCTCCACAACATAGAAGGAGAAATGGCTCTTTTAGTTAAAGGTGCCCCCGATATAGTTATTACTCGCTGCTCTTTCTATGAGAAAGAAGGAGAAATTATCCCTCTTTCCCCAGAAAAAGAGCAAGAGATAAAGAAAATGATGGAAGAAATGGCTGAAAAAGCTCTCCGGGTTTTAGCTTTTGCTTGGAGAAAGATGGAAGAAGGGATTGTACCTTCCCCGGAAGAGGAAAAAGACCTGATTTTTGTGGGGCTAATAGGCATGATTGACCCACCCCGCCCAGAGGCGAAACTAGCTTTAGAAGAAGCAAGACAAGCAGGCATTACTACCGTGATGGTTACCGGTGATAATCCTCTCACTGCCCGGGCAATTGCAGAAGAGCTGGGGATGTTTTCTCCTCAGGACCTGGTAGTCACCGGACAGGAGTTAGCTAACTATTCTCCGGAGGAATTAAAAGCGAATATTAAAAAAATCAAAGTGTTTGCCCGGGTGTGGCCAGAGCAAAAACTCAAAATTGTAGAAGCTCTACAAGCTCACGAAGAAGTGGTAGCTATGACCGGTGATGGAGTTAATGACGCTCCGGCTCTAAAAAAAGCTGATATTGGCGTGGCTATGGGTATCTCAGGTACAGAAGTGGCCAAAGAAAGCGCTGATATGATTTTAACTGATGATAATTTTGCCACCATCGTGCAGGCTATTAAAGAAGGTAGAGTGATATTCGATAATATCAGGAAATTTGTGGTTTATCTTTTATCCTGTAATTTAGGAGAAATATTTACTATTTTTATTCCCATTCTGGTAGGTTGGCACAGTCCTTTAGTACCGGTGCAAATCCTCCTCATTAACCTGGTAACCGATGGTCTTCCAGCTTTAGCCTTAGGGATGGATAGCCCCGAACCCGATGTGATGATGAGAAAACCTCGCCATCCCCGGGAGGGGATTGTTAATCCCCATTATATGGGGATTGTACTCTTCAATGCTTTCTTTATCACCTTAGCAGTGGTAGCCTCCTTTGGGATAGGCTTGGCTTTATGGGGACGGGAGATAAGCCGAACCATAGCTTTTGCCACTCTGGGTTTTGACGAGCTATGGAGAGCTTATAGCTTCCGCTCCGAAAAGAGAAATTTCTGGCAAATTGACCCTCGAGGTAATTTATATCTGGTGGGAGCATGTTTACTGTCTTTTTTGGTAATAATACTGGTAGTACTTTTACCTCCTCTGCAGGGTGTTTTTCAAACAGCAACTTTAAGCCTTAATCAATGGATTTTAGTTGTTCTTTTCTCTATCCTTCCTGTTAGTGCTTATGAGGTCAGAAAATTATTCCATAAAAAGGAGGAATAAAAATATGGAAGAAAAAATAGTGAAAATCGAGAATCCCCAGGGTTATAATTTGATTCTGGGGCAGGCTCATTTTATTAAGACTGTGGAAGACCTTTACGAAGCTTTGATAACTTCTTCTCCTCATTTGAAGTTCGGTCTGGCTTTTTGCGAGTCTTCAGGACCGTGTCTCGTGCGTTATGCGGGAAACGATGAGGAGCTCACCGAATTAGCCAAAAATAATGCCTGGAATATATCGGCAGGACACACTTTCATAATTTTTTTGAAAGACGGGTATCCTATCAATGTTCTCAATACTGTGAAAATGGTTCCCGAGGTATGCCACATATATTGTGCTACTGCCAATCCTGTGGAGGTAATAATAAAAGAGACTGAACAAGGTAGGGGAGTAATGGGGGTAATAGATGGGTTTAAAAGTAAAGGGATAGAGGGAGAAAAAGAAATTGCCGATCGCCATAAATTATTGCGTCAGATCGGCTACAAACTTTAAGGAGTGCTGGATGAGAAGAGCCATTGCCGACCTTCCTCTTCATGGGGGAAAGTGCCCTCCCTGGCTTTTTGAGCGGATGAAGACTTTGGGAGGACTAATTATGGAAGCTATAGTAGAATTTTTTGGGGAGGAAGAAATACTGTGTCGGATTTCTGACCCGGTCTTTTTCCAGTCCCTGGGTTGTCTCTTGGGTTTTGATTGGCACTCCAGTGGCCTGACCACTACTTTGTGTGGAGCGCTGAAAGAGGGAGTAAGAGGCAAAGAAAAAGACCTGCGACTTTTCATCTGCGGCGGAAAAGGAGCAACTTCCCGCAAGACTCCAGAAGAAATATGCCTTCATGCCCAGAAACATGCCCTCCCTTTTGCTGACCAAATGGTTTACCGGAGCCGCATGTCAGCCAAAGTAGACAATTCTGCTCTCCAGGATGGCTACAATCTCTATCACCATACTTTCTTTTTTACCTTCTCCGGAAAATGGGCAGTGGTGCAGCAGGGTATGAATCCTGACACTAAATACGCCCGCCGATATCATTGGTGGGGAGAAGGAGTAAAAGATTTAGTTTGTGAACCTCACCAGGGAATCTGGGGAGAGAAAAAAGAAAGGGAAGTTCTCAATCTGGTAGCTCGAGAGAGTACAGATTGCCGAGAGGGTATAGTAAAGTTAGCACAGGAAAAGCCAGAAAAGTTAAAAGAGGAGATGACCCTTATTCCTCGTCTTTCACTTCCTTCTCGCCACTTCATCAGGGAAGAAGATTTTAATCTGGGACGAATAGATAAAACCCTACATATGATTTACGAGGAAAAGCCTCAAAACTTTGAAAACCTCCTGGCTCTCCGGGGAGTGGGCCCTAAAACTTTACGGGCTTTAGCTCTTACAACTGAAGTGGTAATGGGAGCTTCTCCCAGTTTTACCGATCCGGTGAGTTTTTCCTTTGCTCATGGAGGAAAAGATGGGATTCCCTTCCCCGTGGATCGGGAGACTTATCAAGAAACTATAGAGTTTTTTACCCAAGTGGTGCAACGTTCCCGTGCTTCGTCTATCGATAAGAGGAAAATGTATGAACAACTCAAGCTTTTGACGATATAGGAGGAAACAAATATGGAAACTCTGGAAGTGTTAAGAAAAAGACGCTCAGTTCGTCGGTTTAAGGATATTCCGGTGGAAAGAGAAAAAATTGAGGAAATAATCGATTGTGCGCGTTTAGCTCCATCGGCCAACAATTCTCAGCCCTGGGAATTTATAGTGGTAACCGATCCTGATAAACGGAGGGAAATTGCTAATGCCACTGATTATGGGAAATTTATTGCTCAATCTCCGGTTTGCGTAGCTGTATTTTGCCGAGACACTCATTTTTACCTGGAAGATGGTTGTGCTGCTACGGAAAATATTCTTCTTGCTGCTCGAGATTTAGGTTTAGGTTCTTGCTGGGTAGCCGGTGATAAAAAGCACTATAGTCCACAGATAGCTGAAATTCTCAATGTCCCGGATGATTATCGTCTGGTAAGCTTGATAGCCCTGGGATATCCTGCAGCAGAACCTGTTATGCTGGCAAAAAGAAGTTTAGAAGAAGTTTTACACTGGGAGAAATTTTGAGAGGGATAACAATGAAAGTGGGTATTTTATCCGACAGTCATGATAATCTTGCCTCGCTAAGGCAAGCTCTGGATATTTTAGAAAAGGAGAAAGTAGACCTAATCCTTCATGCTGGAGACTATGTTGCCCCCTTCTCAGTAGAACTTTTAACTCGCTTTTCTATCCCCTGGGAGGGGGTACTGGGCAATAACGACGGAGAGATACTGGGCATTTTTCAGAAATCAGGAGGGAAGGTAAATGCTCCTTTCTGGGAGGGAGAAAAGAATAGTTTCCGCATCTGGATTTCCCATTTTTATTTGCCGGCGCAATTAGCCTGGGAAAGTAGAAAATACAACCTGGTAGTTTACGGGCATACCCATGAAGCGGTTATAAAAGAGGAAAACGGCGTTTTCTTGATTAATCCGGGGGAAGTGTGCGGTCTACTCAGCGGAAGAGCTACTTTGGCTCTTTGTGATTTGAAAGAAGGAGTAGCAAAATTAATTGATATTTGATATTTGATTAAAATTGAGAAGGGGGATAACAGTGGAAATCATTCGGGAGCGTTTCACCCAACAGTTAAAAGAGCTGGAAGAAGATTTACTAAATATGACTCACACAGCAGCGAAAATGTTACAGATGTCTATTGAGTCTCTAAAAGAAAGAAACATAGAAAAAGCAGAAGAAGCTATTGCTTTAGATGATGTAGTGGATGACTTCAACTTTAAAATTGAAGAAAAGTGCCTATCACTCATTGCTTTGCAACAACCAGTGGCTAAAGATTTACGAGTAATTGCTGCCATACTGAAAGTTATTACTGATGTGGAGAGAATTGGTGACTATTCTGTTGATATTGCCAAATTCAGCATTCGCTTGGCCGAAAAACCGTTATTTAAACCTCTCATAGATGTGCCAAAAATGGCAGACTTGGTAAGGAAAATGTTAGAGGAGGCTATCACTGCTCTTGTGCAAAGAGACTTAACCATAGTACAAAAAGTGGTGGAAGCCGATGATCAGGTAGATGCTCTTTATCGTTCTGTTCATGAAGAAGTGGTAGAGCACATAGAAAAAGACCCCAGTGTTACTCGGCAGGCTATCTGGATTTTGATGATTGCTCGTTACTTAGAGAGAGTTGGAGACCACATTACTAATATTGCTGAGCGGGTCTACTATATGGAAACCGGAGAATTAATAGAATTACATCAGTAGGGGGAAAAAATGGAAGAGAAAAAAATCTGGTATTTTCCTCAGTCCGGTCCAGATAACACATTAGCCACTCTGGACATTGCTCTAGAAAGGGCAAAGGAGCTGGGGATAAAACATATGGTGGTAGCTTCTCGCTCTGGAGATACTGCTTTATCTCTGGAAAAGAAAGCCCGAGAGGTAGACTACTCTGGTAATTTAGTTATGGTAACTTATCATGCTGGCTTCTGTGGCGAAGATAGCATATCTTTTACTCCTTCCCGGAGAGAAGAGCTGGAAAAAAAGGGAGTGAAAATCGTCATGAGCTCTCATGCTCTAAGCGGAGTTGGCCGCTCTTTCCGACAGAAATTTGGAGGGGTGAGTATCCCGGAAATTATTGCTGAGAGCTATCGACGTATTTCCCAGGGCTTTAAAGTGGCAGTGGAGATAGCTATTATGGCTGCCGATGGGGGAGTTATTCCCACCACAGACGATGTTATCTCTATGGGAGGAAGAGGCAAAGGAGTGGATACCGCGATTCTCCTCAGAGCTGCTCATCAAAATTCTTTTTTCGATTTAAAAATTAAAGAAATACTTTGTTTACCGCGAGAAGAAAAAACTTAGAAAGGAGGAAATCTAATGATTAACACTTTTAAAGCTACTGGAGAGTGGAAAGGAGGCCTACGGATAGATACTCAGGTGAGGAATTTTACTCTTTCCTTTGATGAACCACCTTCTCTAGGTGGAGAAGATAGTGCCTGTAACCCGGTGGAGGGTGTACTGGCTTCTCTCGCCGGGTGTCTGGGGATTGTCAGCCGGGTGGTAGCTCAGGAGAAAAATTTACCCATCGAGAAAATAGAGATAGAGGTAGAAGGAGATTTAGACCCTCGAGGATTTATGGGACAATATGATCAGGTTCGTCCCGGACTGTTAGCTATTCGCTATCAGGTCAAAGTGAATGGTGACCTTAGCGATGAAGAATTAAAAGAGTTTGAAGAAGAGGTAGACAGACGCTGCCCGGTATCCGATACTTTAAAAAATGGCACTAAAGTAGAGGGGAGAGTGACTTTAGAGCAGTCTACGGCGTGAGATTAAAAGCAGAATAGATAAAAAAAATATAAGGCACTGAGGGACGCTTTTCCTCTCAGTGCTTGCAGTACAAAGTTAAAAGCAAGATAGATGGAAAAACTAAACACAAAGACACGGGGTTAATACTTCAGTGTGCCTGCGTGTTCCTATCGAGGGTTTGAACTATAGGGGAATTAGTTCCCTTGTAACTCCCTGGAAGACAAAAACACAAGGATTAAAAATAAATAATATTGGAAAGAAAAACAAACAGCTTACGACTTGAGATAAAGATATATAAAAAATCAGGAATGACGGAAAAGGGGAGTGACAGAAGAAGATAAATTCCTGGCTAAATTCCGGGAATGACATACCAAAATGACAGCAGGATAATTTCTGTGGCTTCTGAAGAAGAGGAAGTATAAATAATCCACCAGGGAAGGAAAAGAGCTTTCTCGGTATAGTAGAAATTCCCGGCACTGCTACAGCTTATTCGTAGCACAAAGTTAAAGAGGGAGCTACGTATACCACCGAAGAGACAGTCTTTCTATTCCCTGGTATATATAGTTAGCCATAAAAATAGTACAGGAAGAAATGTGTTTTCTTCAATAGAAAGGAGATTATGATGAAAGCTGCTATTTTAGAAGATATAGATCGCTTAGTGGTAAGAGAAGTAGAGGATTATGAGGTAGGGAAAGGAGAGGTGCTGATAAGGGTCAAAGCCTGTGCCATTTGTGGTTCAGATATCCGAATTATGCACCATGGCAATCCCCGGGTTAAGTTTCCCCATATCATCGGTCATGAAATCGCAGGTGTTGTGGTAGAAGTGGGTGAAGGAGTAGAAAAATTCGAGATAGGAGATCGAGTGGCAGTGGGGGCAGACGTTCCCTGCGGAAAATGTTTCTGGTGTCAGAACGGAATGGGAACAAACTGTGCTATAAACTATGCTATTGGTTATCAATTCCCCGGAGGGTTTGCTCAATATATTCTACTTAATTCCTTATCAGTGGAACAGGGATCAGTGCACAAAATCCCTGAAAATCTTTCTTTTGATGAAGCGTCTTTAGCTGAACCTTTGGCCTGTGCCATTAACGGGCTGGAGATGGCTAATCTGGAAGTGGGAGACACTCTATGTATCATTGGAGCAGGTCCTATTGGCTGTATGATGATAGAAATGGGCCGTCATATGGGGGCAACTAATATCATCGTTATCCAGCGTTCTCAGCTGCGGCTGGATTTGGCCCGTAAATTTAATGCCGACCATTATTTTTTGAGCGATAGACATGTGGAAGAGAAGGTGAAAGAGGTAACAGATGGAGAAGGAGCAGATGTGGTGATGGTGACCTGTGCCTCTCCTGAAGCACAAGAGCAAGCTCTTCTTCTCGCTCGCCATCGAGCCCGGATAAACTTTTTTGGTGGATTACCTTCCGGGGCACGTAATATAAGCATTTCTAGTAACCTTATCCATTATCAGGAATGTATGGTGTTGGGTAGCCATGGCAGTCTCCCCCGTCATCATCAAAAAGCCCTGCGGGTAATGGAAAAGGGAATGGTAAATCCCGCAGAGTATATTACTCATCGCTTCCCTCTAGAGGAAATTCAGGAAGCTTTTAGAGTAGCTGAATCCCACGAAGGGCTGAAAGTTGTGGTTAATCCATGAAGGCTCTGGTTCTGGAAGAAAAAGGAGTTTTGTCTCTCAGGGAGGTAAAGACCCCTGTCCCTCGGGAGGGAGAAGTCTTAATAAAAGTTCGGGCGGCAGGAATATGTGGCTCAGACCTCCCCCGGATTTTCGGTGGCCAGGCTTATTTTTACCCTCTCATTCCTGGCCATGAGTTTTCAGGTGAAGTAGCAAAAGTGGCAGAGGAAGAGGATGAGGAATGGTTGGGAGAAAGAGTTACAGTTTATCCTCTTCTTCCTTGCCGAGATTGCGAATATTGTGAAGTGGGTCAGTATGAGTTATGTAATAATTACGGATATTTAGGCTCTCGGCAAAATGGAGGTTTTGCCGAGTTTGTAGTAGCTCCTGTAGAGAATCTGCTTCCTCTGCCTACCAGCGTTTCCTGGGAAGAGGGAGCGCTGAGTGAACCAGGAGCGGTAACTTTGCACGCCTTGCGACGTGCTCACCCGGAGGTGGGTGATAGGGTGGCAGTTTTTGGTTTAGGCCCTATTGGGCTTCTCTGTGGCATGTGGGCAAAGTTAGGAGGAGCTCGAATGCTCACAGGATATGATGTGGATGAGCAAAAATTTCCTTTAGCTCGTGCTTTAGGTTTTGATCTCACTTTATCTCCGGCAGGGGAAAAAGAAGAGGTGGACTTAGCTATTGAGGCTTCAGGAAGCAACCGGGCTCTTTTAGATGCTTTAAGAATAGTGAGAAAGAAAGGCAAAGTTCTCCTGGTGGGGAATCAAGGACAAGACGTGAACTTAAATCCTCAAGAAATCGGTATAATTCTTCGCCGAGAGCTTACCGTTGTTGGTACCTGGAATTCCGATTTTTCGTCTCTGAATTCAGATTGGAAAAGATTATTGGAATTAGAAGAGAGAGGAAGATTCTCTTTATCTCCTTTGATTTCTCACCGAGTAACTCTGGAGGAAGCTCCCTCTTTTATAATGGAAATGCAGCAAAAACATTTTCCTTATACTAAAGTTATTATAGAGCCATAAGGAGGTCAGTCAAATCGTGATAAAAGTTTCTGCTTCTTTAGATTGTGCTGATTATCTTAATCTGGGGGAAGAAGTAAAAAAGTTAGAAGAAGCAAAAATAGACATGCTTCACATTGATATTATGGATGGAGTTTTCGTTCCTAACTTTGCTCTAGGTACTAATCTTTTAAGAAAACTTCGCCCAGCCACCTCTCTTCTTTTTGATGTTCACCTTATGGTACAGAATCCGGAATCTTTTATACCTCTATTTGCCGATTTAGGAGCAGATATGATTACTTTTCATGCTGAGGTGAGCAGTCGTCTACATCAGTTAGTTGATAGGATTAAAAAAGAAGGTAAAAAAGTGGGGCTGGCTCTTAATCCCTCTACTCCTCCTGAGCTTCTTTCCTATCTTTTACCTTATTTAGACCTGGTACTTCTAATGACTGTAGACCCGGGATTTGTAGGACAGAAATTTATTCCTGAAGTGATACCCAAGGTTGAGAAGGTAAGAGAAATGGTAGAGAAAAAAGGCTTGAATTTGGACATCGCCGTAGATGGGGGGATTGGAGAAAAAACTGTTCCTCCTCTAAAAAGAGCCGGGGCTAATGTTTTTGTGGCTGGAACAACCAGTATTTTCTCTGGTCGGGAAGACGTAGAGAAGGCAGCTTTAGAATTTAAGGAATTTTGTGAGAAATGCTAAGATTCTTTTCTTAAACAGAAATGGTGCGCGGTGCTGGATTCGAACCAGCGACTTCCACCGTGTGAGGATGGCACTCTACCGCTGAGTTAACCGCGCCCAAAAACTTTTCTACACACACTATTCTACCATAGTGTCATCATTTTCTTCAATACCTTGGCAAAAGCGGTTGTGGTTATTCTATAATAAATCATGTTTTCAAAGCTGTTTCTTCTGCACCTTCAAGCTACCTTGTTCAATAATTTCTTTCCTGATCAATGTAATCATCAATGTCCGTATTTCATTCTTAAAGCCGGTTTTAAAGTAGGCCCTAATGTCAAGAGTGCTCTTAAAGTGATTGTTTCATTCTGTTTAATCGCTGGCAGAGAAAATCTTCTTTCCAATTCACAATAGTTTCACAAGAAGACTTGCTTTATCTTCTAAATTAGCAGTTTTTTCACGCTATTTGAGGGGTTTGAGGAACTAACCTCTCAAATTCTTCGTACATAAGAGGAGATGATATGATAAAGTCTGCTGAAGCTCTGTTACAGGCAACAGGTATGTTCCACAGAACCGCTATCCGCAACAGGGCTTTTACATCCGGATCATGAGGCAAAGGCTCTAAAGGATCCCAGAAGAAAATTAAGAGGTCTATTTCTCCATCGGCAATTTTAGCACCAATTTGCTGATCTCCTCCCCAGGGTCCACTCTTAAATTTATACACCTGGAAGCCAAGCTCTTCTTCCAGTAAAGTACCTGTGGCTCCTCTCTCAGCAGTTTTCATTTTTTAATTTACCTTGCAGATTGTTTAAGTACCACTTTGATGGCTTTCTCATCCGGATTTGTTAAAGTTTGGAAGGCTTTTTCTGCTTCGTCTAAGGTAAAAACATGGGTTAGCAGTAGTGTCGGGTCGATAGCGCGTTGGACCAAAAGGTCGATAGCCATAGGAAAATAGTGGTTGGGGATAGCATGGGAAGCCCGTAGTTGAAGTTTTTTGAAGTGGAATTCGTTGGCGTCAAAAGTAACTTGGCTTCCTGCTCCAAATTCGATACCATTGAAGGCAATGATGCCCCCGAAGCGGGATATTTGAATAGCGTCTTTGATTGTCCGGGGAGGTGCGGTCACAATCACTCGATCAACTCCTGTAGGCACAGCAGCCAATATTGTTTCTACCACGTTATTTTCTTCATAACTTAGAATTACATCAGCACCCATTTTGTGGCCTATTTCTAAACGATAAGCTCCTCGGGAAGTAGAGCGATTGGAACCCACGAGAAAGACTCGACGAGCACCTTGCAGTTTGGCAATTTTAACAGCCATTAATCCGATGGGGCCTGGACCAAAAACAACTACCTCATCATTGAGCTCAAGGCCGGCTCTTAATGTCACATCTAAAGCTACGGTGAGGGGCTCAGCAAGACAAGCGTGTGTTAACTCCAGCTGTTTTGGGTCGTAATGATGCACCATGTCGTACCGGACAATCAAATAGTCGGAGAAGCCGGCTTGGTCTGACATATAGGTGGTCAAATTCTCACAGTATTGAGGGCGTCCATTTTTGCACTGCTTACATCTCCAACAAGCAGCATGATTCTCAATGATTACCCGGTCGCCAACTTGAACTCCTTCTACTCCATCGCTTGCTTTTTCAACAATTCCCACTGCCTCATGACCCAGTGGAGTCCATTCTTCATTGTACCGGAGAAAATGTATGTCGGTACCACATATACCTCCTGCTTCCACTCGCACTAGTATTTTACCGGGTTGCAAGTCAGGTACGGGTAAATCCCGCCATTCAAGCTTGAAAGGTGCTTTTCCAAAAAGTGCTCGCATGGATTTCCTCCAATATCCTTTGTATTTATAAGGTCATTATAACAAATGTGAAAGAGTTTGAAATAACGAATTTTAATTTATTTGGTTTTTTGTTCTCTTTCTAAAACCAGCAAAACAGGAATAGAGACTAACTCGAATAGCGCAGCCAGAATAATTAAATAAGAGAGAGAGATTTCGTAAAGTATTCCCATCAAAGCTCCTCCGAGGAGCCATGATAATCCGTAGATGGTATTGAAAATTCCATAAGCTGAACCTCTACGGCTTATAGGAGTCAGGTCAGCTATCGCTGCTCGCATTATGGTTTCATGAACACCTAAAACTCCTCCCCACAAAATCACTCCGATGATTACGGAAGCAATACTGTTGGAAAAAGCCAAAAAGGGGATAAAGAGGGAAAGTAAAGGGATAACCATCAGAGTTTTTAGTCCCACTCGGTCATAGGCTTTTCCTATTAAAATAGCTACTATAGCGTCGACTCCCATAGCCAGGGCATAAAAAGTGGGAATCTGGACATCACTCATGATTGACTTTATTTTGAGGTGGTAAGAAATGAGCGGGAAGTTAGCAAATCCTGCTACGGAGAGAAAAGTAAAAAGAGAATAGAGAATAAATACCCTGGAAAATATTTTACTGTCTTTCTCTTCTGGTTCTTCAGAAGTTTCCAGTTTCTCAGGATGAGGTAGCTGGTTTCTGGCGATGACCAGAATAACTATAACAAGTAGGGCTGGTATCCAGAGAATGGAAAACCCTGCACGATAATCGCCACCAAAGAATATAATAAAAGAGAAAATTAGGGGGCCTACAATAGCTCCAATCTGGTCTAACGCCTCATGGATGCCAAAGCCAAATCCTCGCCCCACTTCTTTGGTAGCGTAGGAGAGAATGGTATCTCGGGCTGGAGAGCGGAAAGCCTTGCCTGCTCTTTCCATAATTATAAATAGGGCTGCTACCCACCAGCTATTAGCAAAAGAAAGGAGAGGGATAGAGAAAATGAGTCCATAACCAATGAAGGTGAAGAACCAGTAGGCCTTAGTTCGGTCAGCTATAAAACCGGAAAGAAGTCGGAGAGCATATCCGATGAATTCACCCAGACCCCCGACTAAACCTACCGCAAATGCACTCGCTCCTAAAAGAGCTAAATAAGGACCGGTAACCCCTCTTGCTCCTTCGTAAACTATGTCACCGAACAGACTTACCAATCCCATGAGGACTATAAATCGTAGGGCTCTGGCTTTTCTTTGAGAGACTTCCTTATTCATCTTTTTCCCTCCTCCTATTACTGGTGGTGGTATTATAAATCTGGTCTGATGTCTTTTCAAGATGACCGTATGTTACGATTATTTTAGTAATTAGCGTAATTACTTGGGGGTTATTTTTAATAACATCTAAAGATGATAAAATAACAATGATGATAAAAAATTAAAAATAAAAGTGAACTTATTTAAAAAATGACAGGGGGAGGCAGTTTAAATGTTTAAGTTTGGAGTAGATACTTTTATCTGGTCGGAAGCTTTTTCAGAAAAAGATCTGTGGATTATTCCCAAAGCAAAAGAATTGGGGTTTGAAGTTTTGGACATATCTATCAGTCATCCAGAGAGCTTCCCCACAAGTTTAGTGAAAAAGAAAGTAGAGGAAGTGGGGATAGAAGTTGTGACTACCACCACCCTGGGTGAGGAAACCAACCTTATTTCTCCTGACTCGGATATCAGGGCTCAAGGGATTAAACATATGAAACTTTTGATAGATATCAACGTGGAGTTAGGCTCTAAAATAACCGGGGGAGTAAACTACGCTGCCTGGGGGTATTTACCAGGAAGACCAAGAACGGAAGAAGAATGGGATTGGTCTATTGATGCCATGCGAGAAATAGCGGAATATGCCAGGGAGAGAAGTGACCTCATTATTGCTGTAGAGCCAGTTAACCGGTTTGAGACCCATTTTTTAAATGTTGCTGAAGATGCAGTGCGCTACTGTAACGACGTGGGAACGGGGAATGTGAAAGTGCATCTGGATTCTTTCCACATGATTCGGGAAGAGACGAGCTTCAGGGGAGCAGTAGAGACTTGTGGGAAAGAGTATCTGGGATATGTTCATGTATGTGAAAATAATCGAGGAATACCGGGGACGGGGCTGGTACCCTGGAGAGAATTTTTTCAGGCTCTAAAAGATATTGGATACAATGGACCTTTAGTTATTGAATCCTTTGACCCCAGTTTTGAAGAGCTAAACCGGCAGTGTGCTATCTGGAGGAAATTGGCTGAAACTGGGGAAGAGCTGGCCGTAAAAGGATTACAGAACTTAAAGGCTATTGCTCAAGAAATTGAGGAAGAATAGCTTCAGTTTTATATCCTGTTGTTACAAAGCATAGGTGGTAGAGATTGCTTGGTCTAATTGAGAGAATGATATATTTTGGGAGCTCTAGGAAGTGGTTAGCACATAGAACAACCACGGAACTGGGATAAGAAGGGTTGACTTTAAGAATAAGTGCTGTAAAATAAAATTTGAGTTTTTGTAAAATTTCTTGTGGGCTTTTTCTCAAAGACCGAAAGCCTATCAGGGAGAAAGGGGGGTATACTTAGATACCTAAAATCTAGGAGCTTGTTAGCGAAAACGGTAAATTAGTGGAAAAATTGTAAACTATGTTAGAGATAGTTTTAGGGAAAACTTTGAAAATAGTGTGGCCAAGAATTGTGTAAAATAATGTTTATTAGGAGGAAACAATGAGGAAATTTAGATTATTGTTGTTGGTTTCAACCCTTATGTTGTGGGCATTTCCCATGTTTATGGTAGCAGGGGCCGCTGATGATACTGATTTTGAAATTGTTTTAGTAGCAAAACTTGAAGGAGTAGCCTGGTTTGATAATATGAGATTGGGAGTCGAAGAATTTGCTAAGGAAACCGGTGTAAACGCTTATCAAATTGCTGCTGCTACGGCTGATCCAGCATCTCAAGTTGCTTTGATTGAAGACCTTATTGCTAAAAAGGTAGATGCTATAATAGTGGTGCCTAATGACCCGGTAGCATTGGAGCCAGTATTTAAAAAAGCAAATGATGCTGGAATTATCACTTTAACCCATGAGTCATCGAACCAAAAGCAGGTGAGCTTTGATGTAGAAGCTTTTGATAATGAGGCCTATGGAAGGCATATGATGGATGTTATGGCGGCAGATATGAACTATGAAGGAGAATATGCTTGTTTTGTCGGCCACCTTACTTCACCAACGCATAATGAATGGGTTGATGCTGAAATAGCTCAACAAAAAGAGAAGTATCCTAATATGAAATTAGTAACCGACAGATTAGAAGAACAGGAAAATCAGCAAATCGCTTATGAAAAAACTTTGGAGCTTTTAAGAACTTATCCTAATCTGAGGGGGATTATGGGTAGCGCTATGAGCACCGTTCCGGGAGCGGCTTTAGCCATAGAGGAAATGGGTCGCATAGGTAAGTGTGCAGCATATGGTACTTGTTTGCCATCGGTGGCTTATGATTATCTTAAAAATGGCTCTGCAAGATCGATTCACTTTTGGGTTCCTGCCGATGCCGGATATGTGTCTTGTAGAGTAGCTTGGGAAATTTTGAAAGGTAACGAAATTAAAGAGGGTATGGATTTAGGAAAGCCCGGCTATGATAATATTACTATTAGAGAAAATCAGTTTGGTATCCCAGTTATTTATGGTCAAGCCTGGCACGATGTGACTGCCGAAAACGTAGACGAGTGGGTAGAGCGTGGTTTGTAGTCAGCAAGGTGTTTTTGATGTAAAATGAATCAGGTAAACAAACGAGTTGGGAAGGAAACAAATTTCCCCCAACTCGTTTGTTTTAGAGGGAGTAATATGGCAGAAGAGCTCTTAAAAATTCAAAACGTTAGTAAGTCTTACGCTGGAGTACGGGCGTTAGATAACGTTAATATGTCGATAGGTAAGGGTGAGGTACACTGTTTAGTTGGCGAAAATGGTTCTGGGAAATCTACTTTAATAAAAATAATAGCTGGGGTAGTTAAACCAGATGAAGGAGAAATTATAATAAATGGCAAAACTTTCAGAAATTTACGCCCTATTGATTCAATAAACGAAGGAATACAAGTAATTTATCAGGATTTATCTCTATTTCCCAACCTTTCGGTGGCAGAGAATATTTCCCTAAATCAGCTGATAGTAGAGAAAAGGCGATTAATTAACTGGAAAGAAATTAAAGATATCGCAAAGAAAGAGCTATCAAACATCAACAGAGAAATAAATTTGAGTGAAAGAGTTGAAAATCTCTCCATCGCCAATAAACAATTGGTGGCCATCTGTAGGGCATTAATTCAAAACGCAAAGCTAATAATAATGGATGAACCTACTACGGCAATTACTAAAAGGGAAATCGATTACTTGCTATCGGTTATTTTAGATTTGAAAAAGAGAGGAATTTCTACTTTATTTGTGAGCCACAAGCTTAGTGAGGTTCTACAAATAGCCGAGCGAGTCACTGTTTTACGAGATGGAAAGAAAATTGGAGATTATAGCGCCGATGAATTAGATTATGATACTCTTTCTTTTTATATGAGCGGCAAAGAAGTAGTTAGTTCCCCTTTTTCTTATGAAGAAAAGCATGGCCGAAAACCCATGTTGGAAGTAAAAAATCTCTCTAAGAAGGGTGATTTTAAGGATATAAGTTTTAAGCTCAAACCTGGTGAAATTATAGGAGTAATTGGACCTTTAGGTTCTGGAAGAACTGAACTGGCCCTATCGTTGTTTGGCTTGAATAAGCCCGATTCAGGAGAAATATATATTAATGGACAATTAGTAAGAATGGATTCCCCTCAAAAAGCCATTAGCTTGGGTTTGAGCTATTTACCAGAAGACAGGCTCCATCAAGGATTGTTTTTAAGGCAATCTGTTCAAAATAATTTGGTAGTTACTATTTTGAAAAAATTGTTGAACAAATTCAAACTGTTAGACCACAACAAAAAGTATAAATACGCAAAAGAGTGGGTCAATAGACTGAGTATAAATGTACCATCTTTAGAAGCTGCAGCTCAAGCGCTTTCAGGTGGAAATCAACAGCGGCTGGTCATAGCCAAATGGCTCGCTACAGACCCCAAAATATTTATCTTAGATAGCCCTACCGTAGGAATAGATATTGCTTCTAAAAACAATATACATAATATTATTAAGCAGTTAGCAAGAGAAGGTATGGGAATCATAATGATTTCTGATGAAGCTCCAGAGATTTTCCGTAATTGCAATCGAATAATGGTGATGATAGATGGTAGTATTGTTAGAGAATTAAATACTGTTGATATAACAGAAGATGAATTGTTTGATATGTTATCAAGCAATTAAAAATAGCGAAGGGTATTTTTGCGATGATGACAAATAATAAAAATATTCAGATTCAAAAGATATTCAGTCAAAGTGAAGTATATTTGCTTTTGATTATAATTATTTATTCTGTTTTTGTAGCCTTTTTAAACCCCTCTTTTCTATCTCTGGGGAATTTGTTCAATTTAAGTAAAAGTAGTGCCAGTATGGGAATTTTAGCTATTGGAGTTTTTGTGGTTTTGCTCTCTGGGGGAATAGATATATCTTTTACAGCAATAGCTATCTCTGGAGAGTATATTGCAGTCAATGTTTTGCTTGCTAGTGGAGTGGATAATATCTTTTTTGCTTTTTTGATTTCTTGTCTAGTAGGGGTGAGCCTGGGAGCGATTAATGGCTTACTTGTTTCTTACTTCAAAATCCCCACCCTTATTGCTACCTTAGGCACCTTGAATATTTTCCATGGACTATTGCTTACTGTTGTGGGAACCAAAGCAATTAATTCGGCTCAATTACCGGATTGTTTTAAAGCCTTTGGTGCAACAAATGTATTTACTCTAACCGGATCAGATGGAGTACGTTATGGACTTTCTGTTTTTACCGTAATGTTTATAGTCATTGCTTTGCTAACTTGGCTTATTCTGAAATATACTATGTTAGGAAGGGGAATTTATGCAATTGGGGGAGATGTAGAAGCAGCTGAACGTGCTGGACTGAATGTTTCCCGGATTAAATTTTTTGTTTACTGCTATGCGGGCATCTTAGCTGGTATTGCTGGAATTATACATGTTTCACTCATTCGCTATAGTAACCCTACTTATTTAGTTGGCACCGAGCTTAGCGTGATAGCTCCAGTAGTCTTGGGTGGAACCAGAATAACTGGAGGGGTGGGAACGGTAATCGGCACGATATTGGGGGTAGCTATGATAACTTTGTTGAATAATAGTCTTATTCTAATTGGTTTATCTTCTTTCTGGCAAGAGTTTTTTACTGGTTTGATAGTAGCGATAAGTGTTAGCCTTAGTTCCTACCAGAGCAGAAAAAGTATGGGAATATGATTTTAAACCAAAAACAACTATCGATGAGGGGGTAAGTCTTGTTAGGCAAATACCTGAAAGAAACAAGAACAACAACTTTGTTTATTTTGATGGTTGGCGCTTTTGTAGTAATGTCGGTTTTTCTACCAGGCAAATTTTTAACCCTTAGTAATTTTCAATCGATGTCCAGCCAGATTCCTGAATTTGGTTTGTTGGCGATTGCTATAATGCTTGCCATGTTGACTGGGGGTATTGACTTATCGGTAATTTCAATCGCAAATTTAGCTGGTGTAGGAGCAGCACTTATTTTAACGGGTTCCCTCTTTCCCCAGTTAGGAGGAGGGTATGGGGAGATATTGGTAATAATTGTAGCTATTTTGTTTGCCTTGGTTATCTCTTTGTTGTGTGGTTTAGTAAATGGGTTTTTGATAGCCTACATAGAGGCTCCGGCTATCCTTGCTACTTTGGGTACGATGAGCATTTTTTCAGGAATAGCAATTGTTATAACCAGGGGGTATGGGATTACCGGTTTTCCTGAAAGCTTCCTATTTATAGGAAATGGTACGATTTTTTCTATCCCAATGCCCTTAATCATTTTTATCTTCTGTGTTTTGATAATGGCTTTGATTTTAAATAAAACTTCTTTTGGGTTTAATCTTTATATGTTGGGGTCAAACCCCATAGCATCTCGCTTTAGCGGTATAAATAATAGGGGAATTTTAGTTAGAACTTATATGTTGAGCGGTTTTTATGCTGGCTTAGCATCAATAATAATGATTTCAAGAGTGAATTCGATTAGGCCAGGCTATGGTTCGGCATATTTGTTACAGGCGATCTTAGTTTGTGTGTTGGGAGGAGTAGACCCCAGTGGAGGTTATGGAAATATATCTGGCTTGGTCATAGGGATTATCATGCTGCAAATCCTGCAGAGTGGTTTTAATATTTTAGCCTTTAGCCCTTTTTCTAAAAATGTTATATGGGGTTTAATGCTAATTTTAGTTATGGTGCTCAATTTTTATAGTTCCAGTTTTTCGAAAAGACCGAAAAAGTTGAAGATACAATAAGCATCCTATTTGTAGTGATAAGAAAGTGAAAAATCAGTCATTGAGAAAGTTGAAATGAAGTTCTATTTTACAAAATCAGGTTGATTTTTGTCCCGTCTTATTTGCTATCGTGTGGTTTACTTGCTTTTTTGGAAGCGATAACTGTTTAAACTTTGAATAAGATATTAATGGGAAAAATATAATTCAGTTTACCTTAATGGAGGGGATGAGGCTGTTTGAAAAATACCTCTCTATACTCAATCACATATCCGGTTATATCGTTTATTCATACCGGTAAAGGAATTTTCTAAGCCTTTATAGTGATAACTATTAATTGAAGGAGGTGATAGGATGAGAAGGAATGCCATTCCTTTTGATACTCTCCTTCAATTAGCAGAAGAATTTTGCGCCGAGAAAGAGCTAAATAATAATAAGAAAAGAAAAGGTAGACCCCCTCTTTATCCCTTACCTCTTATCTTAGCTATAGGCTCGGGAAAACAATGCTTAAACTCTCCTATAGACGAGAGAAGCAATTCTGCGTAGCCTTATTTCTCAATCCTTACCTGATTTCTCCACTTTACATTATAGAGTGTCTAAGATTACTGAAGATTTATGGATAGAATTCCTAAACTGGTTAGCCAGGAGAAGCAAAGAATTAAAAGAAGTAGAATTTCCATTAGTAGACGGAACAGGATGGGGATATGGTTTACCGATCTACCAGAGGATAAAAAGAGGAGCTGAAGTAAGGAAGATAAAATCTCATGTAAAAGGGGTAGTAGTTTTAGGACTAAATGAAAAATGAATAATCCGGAGTATTCTTCCCACTGAGTCCGGACATTGGTTCCACCCATTCCGGAATAAAGTTCCATCCATTCCGGGCTGGTTCCAGTTCCTTTATATAATGAATATATGCACCATTATTTATTGGTGTAAATTCATTATGAAGGAAGGTCATCATATGACCAAGTATCGAGAAATCCTGAGACTACAAAGTCTGGGAATTAACCAAACTGGCATTGCCAAAAGCTGCGGGTGTGCCAGAAAAACTGTACGTAAAGTTCTGAACCGAGCAAAAGAGTTGGATATCTCCTGGCCTCTACCGGTTGATACCACAGATGCTGAATTGGAAAAAAGATTCTTTCCCAACCAATCAGCTCTTCAATCCTCCCGTAAGTACCCTGATTACGATTACATCGATAAGGAAATGATGCGCAACGGGGTCACTCTTAAACTGCTGTGGCATGAGTACTGTATGGAATGTAGACAGATTAACCAGCTTCCGCTCATGTATTCCCAGTTTTGCTACCATTACCAGCAGTATTCTGAGAAAAAGCGGGCTACTATGCATATTCCCAGGAAACCGGGAGAACAGATTGAAGTGGATTGGGCGGGAGACTCTGCCTATGTAGTTGACCGGGACACTGGAGAAGTCATCCCCGCCTATATCTTTGTGGGAGTACTTTCCTACAGTTTGTATACCTATGTAGAAGCTTTTTTCTCCATGAACAAGGAAAGCTGGATAGCAGCCCATGTCCATATGTATCAGTTTTTTGGTGGGGTTACCAGGATTCTGGTACCGGACAATCTGAAAACCGGGGTAGACCACGCTGATTGGTATAACCCTGAAATCAACAGTACCTACCAGGAAATGGCCGAACACTATAATACGGCTATCATCCCCGCCCGGGTAAGGAGACCCCAGGATAAACCAGCAGTAGAAGGTGCAGTAAGAGTAGTTTCCACCTGGATTATCGCTGCCCTCCGCAATGAGAAATTCTTCTCCCTGCCCGAACTCAACCGGGAAATTGGGGTAAAACTGGATGCCTTTAACCGCAAACCTTTCCAGAAGAAAGAAGGTAGCCGATACCACATCTTTCTGGGAGAAAAGCCATTCCTTACTCCATTACCTGCTACCCCTTATGAACTGGCAGATTGGAAAACAGCCACTGTGCAGTTCAATTATCATATAGCGGTAGATAAGATGTACTATTCTGTACCTTACGAATATATAAAACAAAAAGTAGAGGTACGCCTTACCCCCAATGTGGTCGAGGTGTTTTATCATAACAACCGCATCTCTTCCCATAAGCGCCTTTACGGATCTCCTGGACAGTATAGTACCATTGAGGCCCATATGCCAGCAGACCACCAGCAATACTTAAAGTGGGACGGAAACCGCTTTATAGAATGGGCGGATAAAATCGGCATCAATACTGTCATTACCGTTAAATCAATATTAGCCTCCTCCCGGGTAGAACAGCAGGGATACAAGAGTTGTATGGGGTTGCTAAAACTTGCTGATAAGTATTCGGTGGAACGGTTAGAAGCGGCTTGCAAAAGAGCATTATCCTATACTCCCCACCCCAGCTACAAAATGGTCAAGAATATCTTGACTACCGGCCAGGATAAAGTGACCAATGAACCATCTTCCCACCAAGACCATTCCGACCCGGACCATTATGGTTACACCCGGGGGGCTGGCTACTACCGGAGGTAAAGGATAATGACCAATAGAGCAACTATCAATAAATTAATAGAAATGCGGATGACTGCCATGGCTGATGCCTACCGGATCCAATTACAAGATAGTGCCATGGCTGAAGTTCCTTTTGAAGATCGTATCGGTTTGTTGGTGGATATTGAATATACAAGCCGCAAGAACAATCGACTTAAGAGGCTCATAAAGAATGCCGGCTTTGATCAACCCGAAGCATCTATCGCCGATATTGACTATTATTCGGGCAGAAAACTGAACAAAAGTCTAATTGATCGTCTTGCCACTGGTGAATATATAGCCCAAAAACATAATGTAATCATTCTTGGGGCAACCGGCTCTGGTAAATCCTATATGGCATGTGCTCTGGGTATGTCTGCCTGTAAGCAATTCTACTCGGTGAAATATATCAGACTGCCAGAACTGCTGGCTGAACTTGCTATTGCTCGTGGTGATGGCAGCTTTAAAAAAGTAATCAGCCAGTATCAGAAGTAGAATCTTCTCATCATGGATGAATGGCTTCTACTTAAACTGACGGAAACGGAAGCCAGAGACTTGCTGGAGATTATTCATGCTCGAAGTAAAAAGGCCTCCACCATCTTCTGTTCCCAGTTTTCACCTGCAGGCTGGTACAACAAGATAGAAGGTGATACTATTGCTGATGCCATTCTTGACCGTATCGTCCATGATTCCTATACTATCGAAATTCAGTATGTAGACAAGGAACACGATAAATCAATGCGGGAGGTTTATGGTCTTAGTAATAGT
>DGDO01000010.1:0-276 GCA_002385475.1 Candidatus Sordicultor fermentans
GAGTAAGAGATTTTGCTCAGTTTTTTGGTAGGGAAATAATAGATGAAGAAATAGCAAAAGAGGCTTTTAATCACTTAGGGGTGGATGAGGTAGGTCTTACCGACTTTGATCGAAAATTTTTAGAGGTGCTGGTTAAACATTATCAAGGAGGACCGGTGGGGATTGAAAATATTGCCAGCGCTTTAGGAGAAGATCCTGCTACTCTGGAGGAGGTTTGTGAGCCTTTTCTTCTAAAATTAGGTTTTATTGCCCGGACCAGAAGAGGGAGAATAATAA
>DGDO01000010.1:351-16046 GCA_002385475.1 Candidatus Sordicultor fermentans
TATAAGAGACAGGACCAGAAGAGGGAGAATAATAACTGCTCGAGGTCGCCAATATCTCCAGAAGGTGAAAGAAATTGGGTGATAAAATTCTGCTGCATACCTGCTGTGCTCCCTGTGCCACCTACGTTAACGAAGCTTTAGAAAAAGAAGGATGGGAAGTGGTAAATATTTTTTATAACCCCAATATCCATCCTTTTGATGAATATGCTCGTCGTTATGAAACCCTGGTTTTGTACCTGGAGAGGGAGGGGAAGGTTCTTAAAGCCCCCTTTCCTTACAACCCTCTGGAATATTTTTCTCTCATTACTGAGGCAGAAAATCGCTGTCCTAAGTGCTATTTTCTGCGGTTGCGAAAAGTGGCTCAGTGGGGAAAAGAAAGGGGCTTTGAATTTTTCACTACCACCTTAACTATCAGTCCTTATCAAGATTTATCAGCCATCTGGGAAGTAGGGAAACAAATTGAGGAAGAATTGGGTATTAAATTTCTGGTCCGAGATTTTCGGGAGGGTTTTCGTCAGAGCGTGACCCGGTCGAGGGAGTTGAAGCTTTATCGGCAGAATTATTGCGGTTGTATTTTCAGTAAATATGAAGGAGTAAAAAGGAGGCTATGGAAACGTCTTACTGGGCTAAAATTTTCTTAATTCTGGGTTTGGTATTCATAGTGGTGGGAGTTCTATTGCTCATTGTACCCCGGATTCCGGGGATAAATAAACTGGGGCGCCTGCCTGGCGATATAGTTTATCGGCGGGGTAATTTTGTCTTTTATTTTCCCCTTACAACCTGCATCATCATCAGCGTGGTTCTCAGCCTTCTTTTTGCTCTCTTCTTCAGGCGTTAGGAGGAAAAAATGCGAAAAAGAGTTATCCTTCTCATATTTTTGGTTTTTTTTGTCTGTATTAATGGGGCCTGGGGATGGGGAAAAGAACTGGAAGTGAAAGTTAATTTGAATAAAGCAAAAGAAGCGGTATTTAGCTCCTCCGGAGGCTTAAAAATAGAAATAGGAAAGCGTTATTTTTCTGTTCCTTCTTCTTATCCTGTTCACTTCAGGGAAAAGGGAGGGAAGGTAGAATGGGAAGAAGAAAACATCCTTTCCTCTGAAGTTTATATATATCCTAAAGGCAAAGAACCAATTTTGTGGGGTAAAAGACCCTATCGGGGAAGTTTTATTGTGAAAGCATCAAGCGATGGTATTTTAGTGATAAATCAGCTCCCTGTTGAAGATTATATCAAAGGCACTATGAAGCTGGAATTGAGTCCTGCCTGGCCTGTGGAAGCTCTCAAAGCTCAAATTATAGTTTCTCGCACCTATGCTTTGAAAAATTTGCGACGTCACGAGGAAGAGGGTTTCAATTTCTGTGCTACCGACCATTGTCAGCGCTACGGAGGAATTAATGCTGAAGATCCGGTTACCAATCGCCTGGTGGAAGAGACTAAAGGGTTAGTACTTACTTACCAGAACGAGTTAGCTTCAGCCGTTTTTCATTCAGAAAGTGGTGGCTTTACTGAAAGCGCTCTTGATGTGTGGGGGAGAGAGGTGCCCTATCTTGTGGAAGTTGCTTCCCCCTGGGAAGGGAATGCCCCTCACTCATCCTGGAGAGTGGAATTTACAAAAGAAGAACTGGAAGAAAGCCTGAGAGAAGCTCGCCTCATCCAGGGAGAAATTCTGGATATTCGTTTATCCTCTTCCTCGGAGGGGAGAGTGGAAGAAGTTGAAGTGATAACTACAGATGGTGAGTTTTCCTTTCCTGCCTCCCGGTTTCGAGAAGCTATAGGCTGGGAAAAGCTCCCCAGCACTTTTTTTGCAATGAAAAAAGAGGAAAAAGAGCAAAAAGTGAGAAAAGAAACTTTTCCTTCTTCGTCATCATCATTGTCATCTTCTTCTTTTGACTATGATGAATGGATGGAGAAAGATTGGGACTTAGATGATATAATCAATTTTTTGAAAATGAGAGAAGAAGAAAGAAACCAGAAAAAAGGTATTTCTCCTCCTCCCCGGATAGTGGTGGAGGAAGAAGTTGTTTCTCAAGGTACTGCTTTTATATTTGAGGGAAAAGGTTACGGTCATGGAGTGGGTCTTTCTCAGTGGGGAGCAAAAGGTATGGCGGAGGAAGGTTTTTCTTACGAAGAGATACTCAGCCATTATTTTCCTGGTTGCCGGATAGAGAGGACGACTTTTAAGTGAGTAGTTTAGTTTCCGAATTTGATTTTTCTCTGCCTCCAGAGCTGATTGCTCAGGAGCCTTTTTATCCTCGAGACCATTGCCGATTAATGGTGGTGGATAGAGAGCGAAAAACGTGGGAGCACCGCCTTTTCTATGAGGTACTGGAATATTTAGAGCCTCCCGATGTTCTCGTGATAAATGATACCCGGGTTTTGCCTGCTCGTTTCTGGGTGTATAAGGAAGAAACCGGGGGAAAGGTGGAAATTTTATTTCTGCGCCACCGGGGAGAGGACTGGGAGTGTCTTTTGCGTCCTTCTCGAAAAATAAAGGTGGGTCAGATTCTCAGATTACAAAAAGACTCTCACTTTAGCTGGATGGTGAAAGGGCAGAATAACGGAATGTGGTTGGTTAACCCTCTTTTTTCTCCCCGAGAAGAAGAGAGTTTATTCCAGTCTTTCGGTGAAGCTCCTACTCCTCCTTATGTTAAGAATCGGAATATAAGATTAGAGGATTATCAAACGGTTTATGCTCGCATTCCCGGGTCAGTAGCTGCTCCTACTGCTGGTTTGCACTTTACTCCTCATTTGTTGAAAAAATTAAAAGAAAAAGGAGTAAAGGTGGTGTCTCTTACTCTTCACGTGGGGTTGGGGACTTTTCAACCGGTTAAAGAAGAGAGAATAGAAGACCACAATATGCACTCGGAGTATTTTGTGTTCACAGAAAGCGCGGCACAAACTATTCTCGAAGCTAAAGAAAAGGGAGGCAAGGTAGTAGCAGTGGGAACAACGGTGGTGAGAGTTCTGGAGTCAATCTGGCAGCGGTCTGGCACCTTAAAGGGCATGGAAGGAGAGACGAATCTCTTTATCTATCCTGGTTTTCATTTTCAGGTGATAGACTGGCTGATTACCAATTTTCATCTCCCTCGCTCCACCCTTTTTATGCTGGTTTGCGCTTTAGCCGGAACCGACTTTATGAAGGAAGCTTACGAAGAGGCTATCAAAAACAATTATCGCTTTTTTAGCTTTGGCGATGCTATGCTCATAAAATAAGAGGTGAATTTTGGAAAATTTTGAGCTTTTAGCTGTTGACTATTATTCCCAAGCTCGTCTGGGGCTATTACATACCGCCCATGGAGTAATAGAAACACCGGTGTTTATGCCGGTAGGAACTCAGGGGACGGTGAAAGCTATTGCTCCAGATCGCTTGGAAGAAATGGGAGTGAAGATTTTTCTCTGCAACACTTATCATCTCCATCTCCGGCCGGGAGAAGATGTGGTAAAGGAAGCAGGGGGTTTGCATCACTTTATTTCCTGGCCTTATTCTCTTTTAACTGATAGTGGTGGTTTTCAGGTGTTTAGTTTGACTGATCTCGTGGATGTGGACGAAGATGGAGTGTATTTTCGCTCTCACTTAGATGGATCTCTCCACCGTTTCACTCCTGAGGTAGCTTTGCAAATTCAGATGGATCTGGGAGCAGATATTGTGGTACCTCTGGACCAGTGCATTGGCTTTCCAGCTTCTTCTCACGAGGAGCGCATCGGAGCAGAGAGGACTCTTCAGTGGGCAAAGAGAAGCAAACAGTTTTTTTCTTCTCCTCATCAGCTCCTTTTCGGTATAATCCAGGGAGGGATGGATGAGGATTTACGAATTTATTGCACTAAAGAGACGGTGGCGATGGATTTCGCTGGATATGCTCTGGGAGGTTTGAGTGTGGGTGAACCCCCTCCTCTCACTTATGAGATAATTGAAAAAGTGGAACCCTTTTTACCTCATGATAGGCCTCGTTATTTGATGGGGGTGGGCACACCAGAGAGCATAATAGAGGGAGTGCGCCGGGGTATAGATATGTTTGATTGTGTTCTTCCTACTCGCAATGCCCGAAATGGTTGCCTTTTAACTCATCAGGGCAAAGTTAATATTGGTCGGCAGGAGTTTTCTCGGGATTTTCGTCCCGTAGATGCAGAGTGCCATTGCTATACCTGTCTTAATTTTTCTCGAGCTTACCTGCGGCATCTGTTTAAATGTAAGGAAATACTGGCCAGCGAGTTGGCTACTATACATAATTTATATTTTATGGTAGAGTTGATGGAAAATATTAGAAAAAGTTTAAGAGAGGGTTATTTTCTCGAATTTGCCGAGGAGTTTCTGGCGGGATATGAAAGTAATTCCTCTTCTTTTTCTAAAAAATAAAGAAGGAGTGATTGATGATGAACTGGTTTATTTCTCTGGCTCACGCTGCTAATGAAGTACCTGATGCTGCTGCACCTGCTGCGCCCGCTGCGCCCAGCATTATTGCTCAGCTTTTTCCCCTTATTTTTCTGATCCTTATCTTCTACTTTCTTCTCATCCGTCCTCAACAGCAGAGACAGAAAAGACAGATGGAGCTGTTGAATAGCATTCAAAAGGGAGATAAAGTGGTCACAATAGGAGGAATTCATGGAACGGTAGCTGAAGTGGATGAAGATGATATATTATTGGAAGTAGACAAAAATACCAAGATTCGCTTTTCCAAGAGTGCTGTGGCCACTAAGGAATAGGTTATAATTAATAATATCAGAAGCCGGCTGGGGAGGAAAAGAACTTGAGAAGAGGTAATTTACCCTGGAGACTAATTGTATCTGTAGTTTTAGTAGTGATATCTCTGGTGGTTATTATACCAGTAAAGCAGAAAATTCGCCTGGGTCTTGATTTGCAGGGAGGTTCTCACATTCTGCTTGAGTGTGTGGATACTCCTGAGGCTCCTGTAGACAGCGATGCAGTGAAAAGAGTGGTAGAAATCATCCGTAACCGGATAGACCAGTTAGGTGTAGCAGAGCCGGTTATTGCCCGGCAGGGGGAGCGTCGAGTGCTCGTTCAGTTGCCGGGGGTCACTGATCCTCAAAGGGCAGTGGAGGTGATTGGACGTACTGCTCTTCTGGAGTTTAAAGACGAAAATGGTAACACACTTTTAACCGGAGCACATCTTAAAAACGCTCAAGTGCAATATGACCGCTTTGGAAGACCGGTAGTTTCCATAGCTTTTGATGAAGAGGGAGCCAAGCTTTTTGCTCAGGCTACTACTCTTAATGTAGGAAAACCCATAGGGATTTATCTGGATGACAATCTTATTTCTAATCCAGTGGTGCAAGAACCTATAATGGGAGGAGAAGCGCAGATTACCGGAGGGTTTACTTTAGAAGAAGCGCAAAATCTGGCAATATTACTCCGGGCGGGAGCTCTACCGGTTAAGGTAGAGGTGATAGAAAACCGCTCTGTGGAGCCTTCCCTGGGTCAGGATTCTATAACTCATGGGCTCCGAGCAGCAGTAGTTGGTGCTCTCCTTGTCGTAGTGTTTATGATAATTTATTACGGGTGGTTGGGAGTGCTGGCCGATTTAGCTTTAGCTTCTTTTGCTATCTTTTTCCTGGCTATTTTTATTAGTTTGCGGGCTACTTTGACTTTACCAGGGATTGCCGGTTTCATAGTTACTGTGGGTATGGCGGTAGATGCTAATGTTCTCATTTTTGAACGGATTAAAGAAGAATACCGGGCAGGGAAAACCTGGCGAGCTTCGATAGAAGCGGGATTCAATAAAGCTTTTCACACCATTTTAGATTCTAACATTACCACTTTGATTGCTGCAGTTATGATGTTCTATCTGGGGTCAGGTCCGGTGCGAGGTCTGGGAGTAACTCTGACTTTAGGCATCATATGCAGCATGTTTACCGGTATCTGGGTTACTCGAGCTTTAGTAGATTTCTTTGCTGAATGGATCAAGTTTGAAGCTTGAAGGGCCAGGAGGTAGAAAATAAATGGAATTGATAAAAAATCCTAATCTGAATTTTGTGGGAAACCGTCGCCTAGCTTACACCATTTCTATCATTATCATAGCAGTAGGGTTGATTAGCTTGTTGGTGCAAGGGTTAAACTACGGTGTAGATTTTGTTGGAGGAACACTTCTCCAGTTTCGGTTTAACCGGGAGGTGGAAGTGGAAGAGGTGCGGGAGGCTTTAGAAGGGTTAGATCTCGCAAAAAGCACAGTGCAGCGCTTTTCTCCTCAAGAGGTAATCATTCGTTCTCCCAAGCTCAGCTCTGAGGAGCAAGATGAGGTAGAAAAAATCCTGGGAGAAATATTTGGGGAAGTGGAGCTGGTAAGAGTAGAAGATGTAGGACCAGCAGTAGGAGCAGATTTGCGTCGGATGGCAGTCACTGCTGTTTTAGTGGCACTTCTCGGGATTCTCGTTTACGTGTCCATACGTTTTGAATTCCGTCCCGGAGTTACCTCTATTGTTGCTTTAGCTCATGATGCTTTGGTCGTTTTGGGGATGCTTTCTCTTTTCCAGCGCGAATTCAGTGCTCCGGTTCTGGCAGCTATTTTAACTATCCTGGGTTATTCAATCAATGATTCTATTGTAGTTATGGATCGGGTAAGGGAAAATTTAGCTTTGCGCAAAAAAGGAGAAACTTTTGGAGAACTGGTTAACCGGAGCATCAATGAAACTCTTTCCCGCACCGTTAACACAGTTTTAACCACTATTTTACCAGTCCTGGCTCTTTTAATTTTAGGGGGAGAGATGCTTCGGGACTTTTCCTTTACTTTATTAATTGGACTTATCGCTGGTACTTATTCTTCCATTTTTATAGTTAGCTCCTTGTGGGTAGAATGGGAAGAGAGAAAGCCATTGCGGAGGTAGATATCTTTGGGCAAAAAGTGGCAGATTAGAAAGGTGAACGAAGGTTATTTAAAACGCTTGTCTCGTTCCCTTTCTATGCCTGTTTCCATTGCCCGGGTGCTTATGAACCGGGGGGTTTTCACTCTTCAAGAAGCACGGGACTTTTTAAACCCTCATCTTTCTTTTTTGCAAAAACTCCAGGAGTTGCCTAATTTAAAAGAGGCGGTTTTACTTTTAGATAAGGTGATTAGAGAAAGAGGGAAAATTCTTATTTTTGGTGACTATGATGCTGATGGTTTAACTGCTGCAGCTATTTTAGCCCGTTTTCTGCGACTTTTCTCTTCTGAGGTAGAGATATATATACCCAGCCGTTTTCGAGAAGGTTACGGACTCAACCGGGAGGCAGTAGAAAGTATTTTAAAGCGAGAACCCAATCTTGTCGTAACAGTGGATTGTGGCATCAGGGACTTACCCGGGATTGCAGCGCTAAGAAACAAAGGCATCCTGGTCTTAATTACTGACCACCATCTCCCTGATTTTGACCTCTGGCCTCAGGAGTTATGTGTAGTAAGCACCTGGGATAGAGATTCCCGGGAGATGATTTCTCCTCTCTCTGGGGTGGGAATAGCTTTAGCTTTGGCTCAAGCTTATGGTGAATATCGAGGGACCAGTGTAATTCCAGTAGAAGAATATATAGATTTAGCCTGCATAGGGACGGTGAGCGATGTGGTTCCTCTTCTGGAAGAGAATCGAGTCATCGTTCGTTATGGCCTCGAAAAGTTGAACCGGAATCCCTGCTGTGGTCTCCGGGCTCTCTGTGAAGTTTCCGGCCTCACTGGAAGAACCATAGGGACGCAAGAGATAGGTTTTATTCTGGCTCCCCGTATCAATGCCGCAGGTAGGGTAGAAGACCCTCAGCCGGCTCTGGCTTTACTCTTGAGCGATGAATATGAAGAGGCTATAAAATTGGCGAGTTATCTGGATGTCTTGAATTCTCGGAGGAAGAAAGAAGAAGAAAAGGTTTTAGAGAGTGTTTTTCAAGATGAGAAAAACGAAGCTTATCTTCAGGATGAGGTGGTGGTAATCTCAGGACCAGAATGGAACCAGGGGGTTTTAGGTATTGTGGCTTCCCGTCTCAGTGAGCAGCTGGATCGACCGGTGATAGCTTTGACTGAAATCGACGGGGTGGCAATGGGTTCCGGTCGCAGCATTGCAGGTTTTAATCTCTCGAGGGCATTAGAGTGTAGCTCGTCACTTCTGATTCGTTATGGTGGTCATGAGATGGCTGCCGGGCTCCGGTTACCTGCCGATAGGGTAGGGGAATTGCGAGGTTTTTTAAACGATAATTTTGCCGAGGAAGTGGAAAAAGCTCGCTCCAGGCGGGGGTTAGTGGTAGATGCTCTCGTTGGTTTGCGAGAAGTTAACGAAGAGACCCTTTTCTGGTTAGAAAAGCTTGAACCTTTTGGAGAGAAGAATCCCCCTCCTCTTTTTGCTGTTCTGGATGCCTCTTTGATTAGGAGCTGGATATGGGGGAGGAACGATCAACACCTCCGCTTACTGGTAAAACAGGGAAGAGAATCACAAGAAATGGTGGTGATTAACGGTAAGAAAAAGGCAGCGAATCTCGTTAATTCTTCTCTTGTAGACCTTGCTTTTGAAGTATATCGCGATAATGCAGGAAATTATCCTTATTTGAAAATTCAGGATTGGAGGATCAAGAAGTGAAGGAGATAGAGTTGGATCTGGATCTGGCTCAATATATAAGAAATATCCCCGACTTTCCTCAGCCGGGGGTGCAATTTAAAGACATCACTACCTTATTGAAGGAAGGCCCGGCTTTTCGGGAGACTATCGAGAGATTGGTGGGACTTTTTGAAGATAAAGAGATAGAATTGGTAGTGGGCATAGAAGCCCGGGGTTTTATTGTAGGTGCGCCTCTGGCTTATTCTCTGGGTTGTGGTTTTGTGCCGGTAAGAAAAGCAGGGAAGCTCCCTGCCCCCACTCTCTCTAAAACTTATGATTTGGAATACGGGTCGGCCACTCTGGAAATCCATCGTGATGCCATAGAGAAGGGGCAGAAAGTGATAATTGTGGATGACCTTCTGGCTACGGGAGGGACTACCAGAGCGGTTTGTGAAATGGTAGAAGAGTTGGGGGGTAGAATCATAGGCATTGGTTTTGTCATCGAATTAGAATCTCTGAAAGGTAGAGAAAAACTATCTTCTTACCCTGTCCATTCTCTTATCCGCCTTTAGCTCTCCGGGAATTTTAAGAGATAGCTTTTCGTTATAAAATAGAAAAATTGGGGAGGTTAGTTCTTTGGCTGGAGTGGGGTAGAGACTATAGAATCGCTGCTGGATAAGGTTAGCCTTTACCATCCTGATTTTAATAGTGATTTAGTAAATTCAGCTTTTTCTTTTTCCCTTGAGGCTCACCGGAATCAGGTTCGCTTATCCGGTGAACCATTTATCATTCACCCTTTAGCAGTAGCTCATATCGTTGCTGATTTGAAAATGGATGAAAACACCATCGCTGCTTCTCTTCTTCATGATGTTTTAGAAGATAGCGAAGTCACTGAAGAAGACCTGGAAAAGAATTTTGGGGAAGAAATCACTAACCTGGTAAAGGGAGTAACTAAGCTAAACCGGGGGTTTAGTTACGTTAGCCGGGAAGAGGCTGAAGTAGAGAACTATCGCCGTCTCTTTATTGCTATGGCTCAAGATGTGCGGGTTATCATAATAAAGTTAGCTGACCGCCTGCACAATATGCGAACCCTTAAATATCAGTATCGGGATAAAAAAGAAACTATAGCCCGGGAAACACTGGAAATTTTTGCTCCTATTGCCAATCGCTTGGGAATCAATAGAATTCAAACTGAGTTAGAAGACCTCAGTCTTTTTTTCCTGGATCCAGGAGCTTACTGCAATATTCAGCGAGGGATAGAAAGAGTTAAGGAAGCACAGGAAAAACAAGTAGAAGAAGCAAAACAGGAATTGGAAGCTCGTTTGAAAAAAGCAGGAATTGAAGCAGAAATACAGAGTAGATTTAAACATATTTACAGTATTTATAATAAATTAAACCGGCAGAAAATCAGTTTAGAAGACCTGCCTGACTTAATTGCCCTTCGGGTTATCACCCGGGAAGTGGAGGAGTGTTATGCCGTTCTGGGAATGGTGCACACTTTGTGGAAACCAGTAGAGGGTAGATTTAAAGATTATATTGCTGTTCCCAAGTCTAATATGTATCAATCTCTTCACACCACAGTTATAGGTCCTCGGGGTGCACCTATGGAAGTGCAAATTAGAACCTGGGATATGCATCAGGTGGCAGAATATGGAGTTGCTGCTCACTGGCGTTACAAAGAAGGTAAAACTGGAGAAAGCGACGATAAGTTTGATGAGCGAATGAGCTGGCTCCGTCAAATATTAGAGTGGCAACAAGACCTGAGAAGCACTCAGGAATTCATGGAGAGTCTGAAAATCAGCTTGTTTGATGACGAAGTTTATGTTTTTACCCCTAAAGGAGATTTGAAAAAACTTCCTCAAGGCTCTACCCCTATTGATTTTGCCTATCTCATCCACACGGAAGTGGGAAACAACTGTGTGGGAGCTAAAGTTAACCGGCAAATGGTTCCTTTAAGCTATGAGCTCAAAAGTGGCGATATAGTAGAAATCATTACCTCTCGAGCTTCTTCTGGACCGAGTGTTGATTGGTTGAAAATCGCCAGAACTCCGGGGGCTCGTAACAAGATTCGAGCTTTCTTACGTAAGAAAAATCAGGACCTCAACCGGGAGAAAGGAAGAGAGGCTTTAGAAAAAGAGTTAGAAAAATATTCTCTCACCCCGGAAGAAAAAGCGCTGGTGACGAAAAATCTTTCTCAGTTTAGAGAAGAAAATCAACTTCGGGAAGAAGAGGAACTTTATATCGCAATTGGTGAGGGGAGATACAGTGCTCGCCAGGTGGCGAACAAAGTGATTCCCTATACTATTCGCCGCCGATTGCAGAAGAAAAAGAAAGAGTCCAGTGCTGTTACCCGGGAAGAAGAAAGAATTGTGGTTCAGGGGGCTAGTGGTCTCGCGGTAAAGTTAGCTCGCTGTTGTACTCCTGTTCCTGGAGACCAGATTGTGGCTTTTGTTACCAAGGGAAAAGGAATTACCATTCATCGGGTAGATTGTCCTAATTTAACCAGGCTTTCTCAGGATGGGGAGCGTTTCTTAGAAGCTGAATGGGAAGAGAGAGAGGGAGATAAATATAATGCTGGAGTAGTGATAGAGGCTCTGGACCGCCCCAAACTTCTGGCTGATGTTTCCAATGCTATATCCAGCTTTCAGGTAGGAATTAAATCAGTGCGAGCCAGTACTGTGGGAAATGAAGCTCGAATATATCTTATTTTGGAAGTTAAGAACCGGCAGGAGCTGGATGACGTTTTCCGCGAAGTGAAAAAAATAGCCAATGTGAGAAGTGTTCGGCGAGGAGGAGCGTTTGCCTTAAGATGAAAGCAGTAATTCAGAGAGTGAAAGAAGCCCGGGTCAGAGTAGAGAGGGAAGTAGTGGGAGAAATTGGAAGAGGTCTTCTGGTTTTTTTAGGAGTACACAGGGAAGATGGAGAAAAAGATGCCCAATTCTTGATAAATAAAATTCCTTATCTGCGCATTTTTGAAGATGAGGAGGGGAAAATGAACCGGAGTGTGCATGAAATAGGAGGAGAAATCCTTCTCGTTTCTCAATTTACCCTTTGTGGCGATTGTCGGCGGGGGTTACGTCCCAGCTTTGACCAGGCTGCTTCTCCTCCCGAAGCACAAAAGTGGTATGATGAAATAGGAAAAAGATGGGAAGAAGAAGGGATAAAGGTAGAACGAGGAATATTCGGAGCTTTTATGGAAGTAGAAATTCATAACGAAGGGCCAGTTACTATAATTCTGGATAGCAAAGAGAGGAGAAATAAATGACTTTGCAGCTTGAGCATTTTATTCTGGGAGAATTGTCTACCAACTGCTATCTGATTCATGATGGTGCGGAGGCTTTTCTCATCGATCCCGCTACTCCTTCTTGGGAGATAAAAGAGGAAATAGAGACACGGAATCTGGGCTTGCGGTATATAATCAACACTCACGGTCATATCGACCATATCGGGGGCAACGTCTTTTTTAAAGAACATTTTCCCCAGGCTCAGCTGGTAATAGGAGAAAGAGACCTGATTTATTTAACTAACCCGGACTTAAATTTATCCCGGGATTTTTCTTCTCCTTTTATTTCTCCCCTTCCTGACTGGGTGGTAAGGGAAAACAATTTATTTCTGAACACTCCCTGGGGGAAACTTTCCTTTCTTCTCACTCCTGGCCATACCCCGGGAAGTGTTTGTCTTTTTTTACCCGCGGAAAACTGGCTTTTTAGCGGTGATACTCTTTTTGCCGGGTCAGTGGGAAGAACTGACCTTCCCGGGGGGTCGTTTCGCGATCTCATCTCCTCATTAGAGGAGATTTTTAATAGCTTTCCTGACACTGTTTCAGTGTTTCCCGGCCATGGCCCTTTTACTAATTTAGCCCGGGAGAAAAAAGAGAACTTTTATTATCTTCAATATTTAGCCCGAGACTAAATTCCTTTTATGAGATCTAAATATTTTTTGACTAAGTTTTCCGCCTTTTCTTTATCTTTAGATTCGGCGAAAACCCTCACCAATGGTTCAGTGCCTGAGAAACGGATTAATAACCAGCTCCCATCTTCAAAAATTACTTTGTAACCATCGATGGTGATAATTTCTTTTTGGTTTTTTTCCTCAGCTATTGTTCTCTCTACTTCTTGTAGAATTTTCTCCCTTTTGTGAGGGTCTATTTCCAGTCTGGTTTTCACCTGGTAGTAAGGAGGCAATTCTTTAAGGAGCTCACTCAACGGTTTTCCTTCTCTGGCCATGAGGTGAAGAATCTGAGCTGCAGCCATGGCTCCATCTCTTCCCCACACAAAATCGGGGAAAATCATTCCTCCGTTTTCCTCGCAACCAAATATTCCTCCATGTTCTTGCAGGGCTTTAGCTACCACTAAATCTCCCACTTCAGTTATGATTACTTCCCGGTTAGTTTCCCGGGCAATTTCTTGTAAGATGTGAGTGGTGGCTACAGTGGTAGCGATGGGTCCGGGGGTTTCTCGATGAGCTAATTCTCGAGCTACCAGACTCACGCTCAGGTCACCAGGGACGAATTCTCCATTTTCTTTAATCACTATTAGCCGGTCTCCGTCTCCGTCTTGAGCAAATCCCACGGCGAAAGGAGAATTTTTGATGAGAGCGATTAAGTCTTGTAAGTTTTCAGGTACAGGTTCGGGATTTCTTCCGGGAAAGTTGCCATCAGGGTGAGCATTTAGACTTACTACCTGGCATCCCAGTTCGCTCAAAAGATAAGGAGTAATGAGAGAAGGAGCTCCGTTAGCACAATCTAACGCCACCCGGAACTTTTTTTCTCTTATGGCTTGTGCATCTACTTTTTGAATTATAGCTTCGATATAGTCCCAGCGGATGTCTCTTTTTTTAGTTTCTGATTGAATTTTCATCCCGGGAACGCGAGTGAATTGCTCTTCAAAGTATATTTTTTCTACCTCTTCATCCTTTTCTCGATCTAAGCCTTTCCCGGTTTTTTCCATGAATTTTATGCCGTTCCACTGAGGGGGATTGTGGCTGGCAGTAATCATAGCTCCCCATTGATTCCATCGTCGACAAGCCCACTGCAGGGCAGGAGTGGCAGTAACTCCCAGCTCTGTTACTGAACATCCGGCAGAAAGTAGCCCGGAAATCACAGCATAATAAAGCATTTCACTATGTTTTCGGGAATCGCGACCTACCACCACTTCTTCTCCGGAGATAAAAGTTCCAAAACTGAGAGCTAATTTCGTGGCCATCTCGGGAGTGAGAACTTCGTTAGCTACTCTTCTGATGCCAAAAGTTCCAAATAATTTCCTCATCTTCTTCCTCCTCTCGTTAAAATAGATATTAAATTTTCTTTCCCTTTAGTTATTTTAACTTAAAAGAGAAATAAATGGTATAAAACAGTTTTTAATCTTCCAGAGCTTTTGATTAAAGATATAATAATAGGAGAAAGTTCATTTTAATTAAAAAATATGATGAAAGGATGGAAGTTATGAAAAGGGTGCTTTGCTCTCTTATTCTGGTTTTGCTTTTGTTTTTTGCTTCAGGAGCAGGAGCTTATGAGATTCTTCTCTACGCTAACCTGACCCAGCTTCCTCTTGAGGACGGAGTAGTTTTACGGATTGATTTGGGAGGACATGAGCTGATGGAAGAGGAGTGGGGAAATATTTTGGAAAGCTCCGAGAACATAGTGCTTTTGCCCTCTCTTTCAGATATAGAAAAGAGAATCTCATTTCTGGAAGAGAATAAAGAAAAAGTCTTAGGAATTGTGGTTTCAGACTTATTTTCTGAGGAACAACCAGTTTTCTCACCTTTTCTTTCTTTTACTCACAATTATCATCGGGTTTTGATCTTTAATTTTCTCCACGATGACCCCGATGTTCCCTGGGATGAATATCTTAAAGAAACAGAAGAGGCAGATTCAATAATAGTAGTGGGGACGGGGGGAAACCTTCCTCTTCTCCGGGAGAAGTTTTCTGCAGAAGGGGAAAAAGTACAGTTCGTAGAAAGAGATTCTTCTCCTGATTTTCAAGAAAAACTTTCGGTGGAAGAGAAGCCTCTTCTTTTCTTTTTCTATTCTTCTCGTTGTCCCAGTTGCCGACACTTAAAAGATGAAGTGGTTCCTCCAGTGTTGGATAAATACAAAGATAAAATAAAAGTGATTTATCTGGATTATCTTTTTTCCGAGAATTATAAAAAGCTGGTGGAATGGGAAGAACACTGGCAGGTAGAAAATAAAACTTCGGTAGAAGCATTTTCTGATGCTGGTTTTGTAGCCGAAGAAGATGAAAAGGAATTTGCTTCTCGGTTAGAAGAGCTAATCCAGAAGACTATAGAATCGGAAAAAAAGGAGGTAAGTCCTCCCCCCCCGGGGGAGGACTTAATTTTCCGTCGATTTGAAGGATTCACTCCCTGGGTAATAATAGGAGCAGGCTTTTTAGACGGGCTTAATCCCTGTGCTTTTGCCACTATAGTATTTATGGTGAATTTACTTTTGCTTCTGGGACATTCTCGGCGTCGTATTCTGGAAATTGGTTTGACTTACAGTATAACGGTTTTTGTTACTTATCTCCTTTTAGGTCTGGGTCTTTTTCAATTCTGGCATGTTTTATCTGCCTATCAGACCGCCTCTCGAATTCTTTATTTAATCATGGCTTTATTGCTTTTAGTTTTTGCTGCTTTGAGTATTAAAGATGCTATTCAGTACAAAAAAAAGGGAAAAGAAACCGATATGACACTGGGGCTCCCCGAGAGCTGGAGGCGCCGCATCAATCAATATCTAAAAAATAGCTTTACTGAAAAAAACTTAGTAGTAGCTGCTATTTTAAGTGGCTTTGTTATTTCTCTTTTGGAGGCAGGGTGTACCGGGCAGGTGTATCTTCCCACCATTATGTATATTGCTCGAGAGACTCCCTATCGCTGGCAAGCATTAGGATACCTTCTACTTTACAACGCTTTTTTTATCCTTCCTCTTCTGGTTGTGTTTTTTGCTATATTCTGGGGTAGCCAATCTAAAGCTTTAGTGGATTTTGCGAGAAAAAACATCGTCTTTTCTAAAATTGCTTTAGCTATCCTCTTTGTCTGTTTGAGCTTGCTTCTTCTCAAAGGAGCTCTGTTTTAGTCATAGGTGCGCATAAAAGCTAATGTCAGAATAGCCTTGGCAGACTATAGGGGGAAACGGGGAAAACCCCACCCCTTTATCCGTCATTTCTGAATGGTTCTATAACCCTTCGCTCGTCAACACATCT
>DGDO01000059.1 GCA_002385475.1 Candidatus Sordicultor fermentans
AGATGTGTATAAGAGACAGGGGCTAAATCTTTTGATACTTTTGCCCCTTTTGGCCCCTGGATAGAAACCGAAATAGAGCCGGGAAATTTGAATATTCGCACCTATGTCAACGGACATAAAAAACAAGACTCTAACACCAGAGAACTCTTATTTCCTGTGCCCGTGCTTATCTCTTTCATCTCCGAAGTCATGACTTTGTTGCCGGGAGATGTTATTGCTACCGGGACTCCTGAAGGAGTGGGACCACTGCACCCCGGAGATATAGTAGAAGTAGAGATAGAAAATATCGGAATACTTCGCAATCCAGTAAAAGGAGAATAAGCTTGTACCAAGTTCTGGCGGTAATGTTTCTTTTAATCGCCGTGGGGATGTTTCTGCGAGTAGCAAAAGTTTTCCCCCCCGAAACTGTTCCTCTTTTGAATCGTTTTGTTCTCTATCTTACTTTTCCCTGTCTTATATTTCGCTCGCTGCAGCCTGCTCAATTAACTCAGGAACTGTGGAAGATTCCTCCCCTTGCCTATACCTTAATCAGTCTGGTTTTCCTTGCCTCTTATTTTTTATCCTCCCGGCTTTTACACTTAAAAGACGAAACCAGTGTAAGCTTAGCTATGGGAGCAGCTTTTGGTAACACTGCTTTTTTAGGATATCCTTTCATTCTGGCCCTTTTAGGAGAGAAGGGCCTACCACCTGCTATATTTTTTGACCAGATGGGGAACTTTCTCTCTACCTATACCGTAGGAGTGTTGCTCTGCATATATATCCAGACCAAACACCTATCAGCCCGGAGTCTTTTAGAAATAATAAAGCTTCCACCTTTTTTAGCGTTTTTACTGGCTATTATAACCAACGGTCTATCCATTCCTCCTTTTCTCTGGGAGGCCATTAATCACCTCGCTAACGCCACTGTTCCCCTGACTATGGTAGCTATAGGAATGTCCCTTTCTGCTTCTCATCTCTTCCGGAATTGGAAGCCTCTTCTTTTAGCTTCCTCTATCAAATTAGCTTTTCTTCCCCTTTTGTTTTTAGCATGTACTAAATTTATCTCCTTCAGCCCCCTTTACCAAAAAGTCATGGTTATTCAGGCCGCCACTCCCACCCTTATGACTTCTTATACGCTGGCTTCCATTTATGAATTAGATAGTGAATTCTCTTCCAGCGTTATCTGTTTCACCACTTTTTTATCGCTTTTCACCCTGCCCTTGTGGGGTCTATTTCTTCACCCGTAAGTAAATACGCAAAGGTCCAGCAGTAAATATGTCGCTTTCTGCCACCACCTCCACTGTTACCTTTCCTTCCATTTTCTGCAAAAGAGAGGTAACTTCAGTAATATTGGAAGCAGAAATAACTCCCACTCTACCCTGTTGAGGAAGAATCCCTTTTTTTACCGCTAAGGCATTGAGTTCCCTTAACAATTCCCCCAACCAGAGCTCTATATTAGTTTTTTGAGGTTCAATGTCTATCTCTCCAGACCATATCACTTCCCCGGCAGAAAATATCTTTTTATTCTCTTCTGCTATAAATCGAGCAATAACTGGTTCTCCTCGCAGAGTATTGATGGAAGCCACCAAACGAATAACTAATGGAACCTCGCTATTTTTTAATCTCTCTTTAGTTTCATTAAAGTTATCTTCTAAAACAAAAACAGCTCTTTGTATTTCTTTATCAAGACCTGCTCCTCGCTCTATGGCGATATCCTCCCCTTGCCTGATCAGAGAAAGAAGATAATTCTCTGCCTCTTCATCTTTCATACCCGGAGGGGCTATCGCCCGCAAAATTTCCTCTTCATCCTGAAACACTATTTCTCCCCGCCGGATAGCCAAAATACTTTCCCGCAGACGAGTCAGCTCTATTTGTAAAACCTGTATCTCTTCCTCGAGACTCTGCCTTTGACTCTTTAGCTCCTCCACGCTTCCAGTTAAAATTTTAACCTGCTCTTCCAGCACAGCTTTAGAGCTCTGCAACTCCTTTTCTCTCTGTTCCAATTGTTCAATTTGATCTTTTAGCTCTTTCATACCAAACAGAGCCGTACGCACATCCTGAGAGGCAACGCTTAAAATAGTAAGAGTAATAGCAGCGATTAAAATCCCGGTAATAACACTCACCAGAATAGCAGTGTAGCGCGGGCGAAGTTTAAACAAAGAAAGCTTTTTCTTTCCAATTCTTCTTCCTAAAATATCACCCAAGTAAGCTATAACTCCAGCCAAAATGATTATAGAAAAAATCAACAACCAGCTACCCCAATCCATAGAAAGTCTCCTTCAGTTTTTTTCTTTCCACCACAACAGGCCTCCACCAGTTGCAAAACCCATTATATTAGCCATCCAGGTTCCCCAAAAGGGAGATAAGCCCCCTCCTTCTGCCAGAGTACTACCTAAAGAAAAAATAACGTAATAAGCAAAAACTATAAGAACACTCAATCCTATTCCTAAAGCTTTGCCCGAACGAGGAGAAACGATACCCAGAGAAACTCCTACAAGGACGAAAACCAGACTGGCAAAGGGAAAGGCGGTTTTTTGCCACAGAATTAATTCTAACTTCTCCGTTTTCCTTCCTCTACTTCTCTCTTCCCCGATGAAATTCTTCAATTCCAGAAAACTCATTTCCTGCGGCTTTTTCTGGACTTTCTGTACCTCTTCCATGCTCTGAGCAGTAGCAACTTCTTCCTTTTCAAAACGTATCATTCTTTCTATCTCTCCCCCTTCTCCCACCTCATATATAATTCCTTCCTTAAATACCCACTTCCCTTCCTGATTAAAGGCTTCCTGGGCATTGATGATTCTCCTCAGACCCTCTTCGTCATATTCTTGAACCACTACTCCCAAAAGGAGAGATTTCTCCGGATCTATCATTTTTACATAAAACATCCTCTCTACGCCTGGTTCACTGTCGTCCCGGAAAAAAGTATTTTCTGGTATTAGTTCTCCTCCACTCACTCTTTCTCCTATCTCTTTAAGCTCTACTGAAGCCCAGGGTAAACATACCTCCTGGATGATTATAGTCCCGGCACAAACCCACAGAGAAAAAAGGAAAAAAGGAATAGTCAGCCTTCTAAAACTAACCCCACTTGCTCTCAAGGCTATAATTTCACTATCGCTGGACATGCGGTTCACGGTAAGCAGCACACTTAACAATACCGAAACCGGCAAAATATAGATAAGAAGGGAGGGAAGACTCAAAAAAAATATTTTTATAACTTCCCCTATTGAAAAACCTTCTTGCAACCACAAGTGAGCCAGACGAAAGAGCAGGTCTCCAGCGCTTACTAAAATAACGAACAAAATGACTCCAAAAAAAAAGTTAGCTACGCTCTGCTTGAGAATATATTTATCTAATACTTTCAAAGATTAAAACGTTCTCCCAGATAGTATTTTCGGCTCAAATCGGAATTAATAATTTCCTCCGAACTGCCAGAAACTAAAATTTTACCTTCAAACATAATATAAGCCCGGTCAGTGATAGCCAGGGTTTCTCGTACAGCGTGATCGGTAATCAAAACTCCGATATTTTTACTGGCCAAATACTTCACCAAATTTTGAATGTCCTCAACTGCAATAGGGTCAATCCCGGTAAATGGCTCATCTAAAAGGATAAAGGAGGGAAAAGTAGCCAGTGTTCGGGCAATTTCTAAACGTCTTCTTTCTCCTCCGGAGAGTAAATTGGCCGGGGAATTAGCCAGATGACTGATGCCAAACTCTTCCAGCAGGCGCTCTCTCTCTTCTTTCACTTCCTTTTTAGATAGGCCCTGCATTTCTAAAACCAGATCTAAGTTATCTTTCACTGAAAGTTTTCGGAAGACAGAAGGCTCCTGAGGAAGATAACTTATACCCATACGAGCTCGTAAATACATGGGAAAGTGATTGAGTTCCAGGGCATCTAAAAAAACTTTCCCTTCCGTGGGTCTTACAAGACCCACCAGAAGATAAAAAGTAGTGGTCTTTCCTGCTCCATTGGGTCCTAAAAGACCAACTATCTCTCCTCTTCGCACCTCTAAATCAACTTCATTTACTACTCTTTTTTTACTATACTCCTTGGTCAAGCCTCTCCCTAACAAGGCATTCCAGTTTTTCCCTTGAGGCAAGCGCATTTCCTCCTTTTAAGGAACCAGTTTTATCTCCACGTTCCCTTCCACTCTCACTCGACCACTATCCAGGTATACAAATATCTTCTCTCCTCGCAAAAGATTACTATCTCCTTGCACCTCTGCTTCGCCTTCTAGAGTTATAAATTCTTCTCCTTCTCGATAAAGAGCCTTCTCTGCTCTACCCTGCCAATCTTCTCTCTCTACTCTTACTATATGAGCCTCCCAGGCCTTCTCCTCCAGAGAGTATTCTATATTCTGAGCCCTGACCTCCCAATCCTGCAAGACCAAAAGAGGAGACGAGGTAAGACAGAGCCTTTTTTGATTAAAATCAAAAAAGGCTTCCCCGGTAGAAAAGCGTATTTCTGGATTAGAGCCCTCTATTCCCAAAAAATTTAATCGGTTTTCTTTACCCTGATAATAGAGAGCTCGGGCTTGAGCTTGAAAATCGCCCCAGGAAATACTTATATTTCCTTCACTTCTCGCTTCTTGAGTTTGAGTATCTATCTCCAAAAAAGGGCACACCACTTTTACATCTTGCCAGGTAAAGGTAGAAACTTGAGCTACGATTTTCCCAGTCTCAGCATCATACTCAGCTTGAGGAGTAGTAATAGTTAATACCACTTCCTCTTCTTGAGCAAAAAGAAGAAGGGAAGGAAAAAAGAAAAAAGCCAGAACGCAGAAGATAATTTTTCTCATTCTCCCACCTTGATTTTTAATTCTACATTGTTCTCCAACCATAATTTCTCCTCCGGAATATTATAAACTACTAATTGACAATTAGCTTCTATTCCTTGCCCGGCAAACTGAGCCTTTCTTAGTTCAAATTTTTCTTCCTTTCCCCGCCACAACAATAGCTCTCCTTGTAAACTTTCCTTCCTCTCTTCATTTATCAATTTTACCTCTTCCAGTTCCACATCCCCTTCCGGTAAAAATACTTGCCCTTTTTGAGCTTTCACCTGATAGAGAGGAGCTCCTTCCTGGAAAAAAGTTCCCGAAACATCGATTAAAAAAACGCTATCCCCCTTCTGGTCTAGCGAATGAGCATTCAGAACCCATTCTTTACCCTTCTCTCCCAGCCGGCTTATTTCTGCTTTTTCCATCTGGATTTGAGAAAAATATTCCTCCTCGATTATTTCTGGTGGGGGAGAGGGAGGTGCCTCTCCCCCCCACCAGAAATAAATTACACCTACCAGTAAAACAAGAGAAAAGAAAATTAAGGTTGCAAAACCCCAATCAATCCTGTGGGACATCTACCATCCAGTAATAAACCCGTTGAAAACCAGAGATAGCTAAAGCTTTGCCTGTCTCCAGGCCTTCAACATTATTTTCGGTAAGTAAAAGGTAAACCCCTTCTCGAGGAAAAGAAGAAATAACGGAATCTACACCATCCACCACCTGATAAGAAATATTTTTTCTATCGGGAAAAGGATTAGCACTCTCTTTTCTAAAGTCTAAAATCACTACCTCTGAAGTTAACTCCACTAAATTTTTTACTTCTGCCTCCCGGAGGCCTCGAAACCAGAGAATTTGATCCAGTTTACCACGCAAAACACTCTCTTCCTGGGCTCCAATTACCTGACCGGCTAAATTGCCCAGAGGATCCACAAAATAAAGAGTAGGTAAATATAAAACACCGTAATCACGAACCACTTTCCCTTCCTCATCTAAAAGAACAGGAAAAGTAAGACCCAGCTCTTCTACAAAAGTTTCTACCTTATTTTGAGGCTCTCCTGAGTCTATAACTAAAACATTTAGCAGGGCTTTTTCTTCATATTCCTCGTATATTTTCTGTAAAAGAGGAAGTTCCTGACGACAGGGCGCACACCAGGTAGCGAAAAAAGAAATTACCACCGGCTCTCCTCTAAAATCGGAGAGGGAATAGATTTCTCCATCTAACCCCGGAAGTTGGAACACAGGTGCTTCGCGAGCCCCCAGAGAATGAACGCCACAAAACAACAAAAGAGAAACCACTACTACAGTCAAAAAGATCTTTTTTCTCTCTTTCAAGCTTTTTCCTCCTCACACCTTTATTTTTTATATATCGATTCCTTTCCTCAAAAATTCCCCTGAAATAATTATAAGAATCTATTTCTGAAAACGATAGTAGATAACAGCCATAAATAGGAGAAATATACCAGAAACGCTCAATCGGCAGATTCAGGAGGAGAGAAAACCTTTCGAAGAGTGGAAACCATTTCTTCAGAAACAAAGAGGGCTTTTTGGTTATCTTGCACGAGGGATTGATATAGTTCTTCTCGGTAAACCGGGATATCAGGAGGCGCAGACACTCCCACTTTTACTTTCCCCTTTTCTATACCCAGAATTTTTATTTCTATGTTATTGCCAATTCGAATGCTTTGATCTATCCTCCGGGTAACAACCAGCATAAAACTCTCCTTAGTAAGTTTTATTCTATTCTATACCTAAATCCCATTTTAGGAAAGAAGCCCGAAAAAAACAAGCATTAATTCCTTTTAATAGGGTTTTACTCATAATACAGGTAATAATACTTTTCAACTGTCAATGTGGTCTAATAGAACAGTCTACGACATTCTCCTCATCATCTCTGCGAAAAGCAAAGTACTATATAGTACCTCTCTTCCTTTTACAATCATGAATGAAGGCGGTCTTTCTCTTCCCCCTCATCCTTCCGGAGAAAAAACTAGGTTGAGGTGCTTTTTCCTGACTTTGACACTTCACTTAGCTGAAACCCGCATCAAATCTATATTCTTTAAATTAAAATATGCTATTTTGCCACTACACTCACTACCTTAAGTGGTCTACAGAGATAGTTCTTCTTTAGGGGTGATATTTTTAGGGAGTTTAAATTTTGAGGAGTTTTAAGATTTTATTACTCAGTTCCGTTCCTTTAATTTTGATTAAGAACTGTTGATTTTCAATTTCTACCTCAGCAAAGTTCAGCAAGCTTAATGCTTCCCGAATTTCTTCTAGAAAGGCTTTCCCTTGGGCTTTCTTCATAGTATCCTGCAAAATTCACGGTAATATTATTTTCTCTTTTGCTCTCTCATTTTTCCCAGAGCATCACGATCAACCCCACCGTGTCAACTGGCAGTTTAAAACATTGAAAAAAAGCACAATATGGAATATCAACGCTGGGACATATTCCTCCAGCGTGCGTGGTGGTCTCGAGTTTTTCTTCTCGGCGAGGAATATTAATTACGACAGGGTTTGCGGAAACTAACAAGACCCACCGAGACCTTGCCATATCCGGTGCTATCCCTATCATATTTGAAGCAGCATTACACATAAAAAGACCGGTGAGCTCCAACGAAAATATAAATCAACTATGAATAATTTAAATGTTACAGCAGTTTTACTTTTATAACTACTTTTTTCACGTTCGCTGGCTCATCATAAATGCAGCAGGGCTGGTGAGCATCTTCGGGATAAAAGATGGCAAAATAGTTTTCTCCCATATTGACCGCTGTCCAAATCTGGGGATCCTTAAAAAAAGCTATATCTTTTTCCTCCGAATAGGGCCTAGAGAGGGTCAATTGGTTCAGCGGAGCCCATCCAATGATTTCTTTTCCTCTTGCCAAATACTGGATGTCCAGATATTTTTGGTGTGCTTCCCATTCGACCTCCGTCACTGGGCGAGTGGTGTAGGACATAACCACGGCAAATAAATCTTCCCCGTCTATCTCATATCGTCCATCAGGTAATTCCTCAAAATTTTTCTCAGCAAGAAAAGAAAAGGCTTCAGCAAACCTATCATTTAAAGAAACATAATTCTTTCCATTTTCCAGTATATCAAGAATCACAAATAATCGCCTCCTCGATTGGTTATAAGATTTCCCAGATACATCGAACATTCAAAATCTGGCCAAAATACAAAAGGAGATATTGAATATAGCTTTATAGTTTAAACAGCTACTGAAAAACGGTATTCCGTGCCCCCCAAAATATCTTGATTCAATTCCGTCAGCCATTTATAGCTTTTACCAACTCCTGATATATGCCTGGAGTAGCAGCTAACACATCTCCTTTAAACAGGTCAAACTTTCCTCCATCTGGTGCCGAAACTACCGCTCCTGCTTCTCGAGCAATTAAAACTCCTCCCGCCAAATCCCAGGGAGATAGCGCATATTCCCAATAACCATCTATAATGCCCCGGGCTACATAGCTCAACTCCAAAGCCGTGCTTCCCAAAACCCGCAAATCAGTGAGTCTCATAGTAGATTTTATATCTTTTACTGTCCGAGAGAGTTCTCCTTCTTCATAAGGAAAGCCGATTACCAGTAAACTCCCTTCCACAGAAGTTGTAGTAGAAACTCCTATTTTTTCTCCATTTAGAAAAGCGCCATTCCCCTTTCGAGCATAAAATAAATCCTTGCTTATAGGATTGTATACTACCCCGGCTATTGGCTCATTATCTTTCCAATAACCTAAAGAAACAGCAAAAAAAGGAAATTTATGAACAAAGTTTAAAGTCCCATCTAAAGGGTCCACATAAAAAGCTTCACGATAATGTGGTATCTGTTCACTTCCTTCTTCTCCCACTATCGGAATTTGGGGAAAGCGACCACTTAAGATAGAGATAATCTTTTCTTGAGATTCTCTGTCAGCAGAAGTTACTAAGTCATAGGAAACAGACTTCTGGGAAATAGAGAAGTTCTCCTCCTCAAAGTACTTTCTCAATATGCTGCCTCCAGCTAACGACGCTATAATCATAGTTTCCAGGATATCAGAAGACACAAACCGAAACCTCCTGTCAGTTTATTTCCAGTAAATATTCAGAGTTTTATCTAATTGCTTTCACTTTATCCATAAAAACTCTTACTCGCTCTTCATCCACGTGATTTTCAAATCGACCATCACGTTTGAAGGTAGTACCTACTATTGCTCCATCAGCGAATTTAAGTTGCTCTTCCACGTTCTCCAGTCTTACCCCGGTATTAGCAAAAACTACTGTATCAGGAACGGCTTCCTTTACCCTCCTCAAAATCTGTACATCAGTTTCTATCCCAGCAGTCAAACCCGATACACATAAAGCATCAGGACGAGTATTAAACACGGTAGATTTGGCAATATCCACTATATCCCGATCGGCTAAGTATTTAGCTGCCTCAGGTACAATGTTGAACAACAGTTTAATCTTCTCTGCTCCTATGGCATACTGGTGACGCACCGTCGCTCCACAGTTAGTATTCCACAAACCAAAATCACTGGCATATACTCCGGTAAAAATTTCTCGTACAAATTTAGCTCCAGTAGCTGCAGCCAAATCAAGGGTAGCAATAGGGTCCCAAAGTACATTTACTCCAAAGGGGATTTTTATATCAGGAATCAATTCTCCTATCACTCGGGCCATAGCTGCTACCGTAACTGTATCTACCTGGGTCATATAAGGTATGCTAAACTCATTAGAAAACATTACCGCGTCTACTCCACCACCCTGAAGAGCTAGCAAATCCTTCCTCGCCCACTCTATTACCTTCTCCATCCCTCCCTCTTTATCAAAAGCAGGATCACCAGGCAAGGGACTAAAGTGGCACATAGCTATAATTGGTTTCCGACAGTTGAATACTTCTTCTACCCAGTTTTTTTCAGTCATTTCGCTTTCCTCCTCGGTATTTAATTTAGATAATATCTTGATCCACTAAATAATCAGATAGTTCGTGCATAAAAGGGCTATTCGCTTCATAAAGTGAGCGAAAAAGCCGGTAATTTAAAGCGTACTTCTCGTGAGTTTCCAGATCTGGCTTAATCGTTTTTTCTATTTTTACCCACCGATTAATTTCGGTAAGATCTTTAAACAAGCCTATGCCTACTCCAGCCATAAAAGCATCTCCAAAACTTGCACCGATTTGCTGTTGGGGAATTAGCAGTTTAGCTTTAACTATGTCCGAGACGATTTGCATCCACAGACTATTTTTGGTCCCCCCGCCAGTAGCCAAGATACGTTCAGGTTTCACTCCTTCCTCTTCCATAACCTCAAGATTGTGGCGAACACCAAAACCTACCCCCTCTAATAAGGACCGATACACATCCCCTCGAGTGTGTCGTAAGCTCAAGCCAAAGAGCAATCCCTTAGCCCGAGGATCATTTAAGGGAGTACGTTCTCCTTCAAAATAGGGTAGAAGAATAAGCCCCTTAGCTCCAGGTGGAGATTGAGATGCCAGGTCAGCCAATAATTGATAGACACTCCTCCCCGTAGAAATTTCTTCTTCTACTTCCTGATGAGCAAATTGATCGCGAAACCACTTAGTTAAGCTCCCTGCTGTGGACATCCCACCTAAGAAAGCGTAGGTATCTTTTTCCAAAAAAGGTGCACTCCAAAAATGACGAGTTTTGATTAGTTCAGTAGTTTTAACGATAAAAAATATACTGCTACCAAACATGAGCATCATGTCATTAAATTCCCTCATACCGGCACTAACTGCCTCAGCTGCAGCATCGGTAGTACCAACTATAACTGGAGTACCAGAAGCTAGGCCAGTTTCTACCGCCGCTTTATCGGTAACATAACCAGCTATCTCACAGCTCCAATAAATTTGGGGTAAGCGATCCACTGGAGTAATGTAGGAAGCAAGTTCTTCTCGCCAGCATAAGTTGTGTATGTCAAATAGGGGAGTATAACCACTAGCGGTATAGGCATCAATAGTTGCTTTCCCGGTGAGCTTGTATACGAGATATGCCTGACTGGTAAGAAACCATCTGGCTTTTCGGAAAACCTCTGGCTCGTTGTTTTTTATCCACAAAATCTTAGGACCAGAAGCCTGAGAGCTCAAATACATTCCACTCTTCTCAAAAATTTCCTCCTTACCCAAAATTGCTTCTAAATACTCGATTTCACGAGTTGCCCGAGTATCGATGCCATAGAGAATTGCTGGACGTAGTGGCTGACCATTTGCATCTACCGGAAGAACACAAGAACCAATAGCGCTTATCCCTATCCCCAAAACTTGAGAGGAGTTAATCTCTGATTTTTCCAGGAGGCCTTTCACAATCTCCTGAAAATCATGCCACCAAACTTTATCAGCATCGTGCTCGAAGTGACCAGGTTTGGGCATATCCATCTCGTGAGGAACAATATGTTGAGCAATTATTTCACCATTCTCTCTAACCAGTACTCCCTTGGAAGAATACGTACCAATATCAACTCCTAACAAATACCCTTCGGCCATAAAAAGATTCTCCTCAAATTAATATTTTTCCTTTTTGGAAGATTAATCTTCCATCTAAATATACTTCACCATTTTCTCTCATATCTTTCACAATGTCCCAATGAATAGCCGATTTATTAGTTCCTCCGGTGTCAGGATAAGCCCGACCCAAAGCAATGTGAATAGTGCCACCAATTTTTTCGTCTAATAGTATATCTTTACAAAAGTATTTTATTTCTGGATTAGTACCAAAAGCAAACTCCCCAATTCGGCTAGCTCCCGGGTCAGTATGAATTACTGCCTGGAGAAAATCTTGATTGGTAGACGAGGTAGCTTTTACTAATTCCCCTTTTTCCCACCGTAAATAGATATCGTGCACTAAACGCCCTCCCAACACACCTGGGAACTCAAAGTATATCTCGCCTTCAACTGTATTTTCTACTGGAGACGTAGTGATTTCACCATCGGGCATATTTATTTTCCCATCAGCAACCTGCCACTTCCGCCCTTCCACAGAAAAACTCAAATCGGTATTCTTCCCTATTACTCGCACCCGCTTACCCTGGTTAAGGATATGAGCCCATCTTTCCCATTCCCGGCTCAAATTTGACCAATCCAGAAAACAGGCGTTAAAAAACATATCCGTGATGGTCTCTTCATCCATTCCTGCTTCTTGAGCCAAAGAAGCATTAGGCACTCGCAGCAAACACCAGCGGGTTTTTTCCCAGCGCATAGTGGATATTTTACCCATAGTGTTCCTGAACTTAGAAAGTCTGTTTGAAGGGATATCCCAGAAAACGCCCAGGTTATGGGCGCCTCGCAGTCCCAGATACACATCAGCCCATTCCATACCGTAGGCTTCAATCTCTGGTATCCACTCAACTTGTACTTCGTTTCCATATTTTAATAATGATCGATTTAGTTCTTCAGAGAGAAACTGCACTTGAGGATGAGCCCCTGCTTTAATACATGCCTCATAAATTGCCCGCACCAGAGGATAGGTTTCTATTTCCGTCATGGCAATCATTACCCGTTCCCCTGGCTTAACCTCGGTAGAATAATTAACTAATAAACTTCCCAACTCTTTCCAGCGCTTATCCATAGTATTCTCCTTTATAACTATATACTTTTTTCGCGACGCATAAAATGGTCAATTATGAGAATAGCGATAAAAAGAACACCCCAGGAAAAATCTTTGAAAAAGGAACTACCTCGCACACCCAGGAGCAACATATGAAACCCGGTAGACAATACCTGTAAAATGAAAGTAGCCAAAATAACTCCAACCACATTACCAAAACCAGGAGAAGTACCTCCCAAAACTGAAATAAGCAGGGTTAACAAAATATACGTCCTAGTACCATATTCATAAGCCACTGAGTTAGTCCGACTCATCACGATGATGCCCGCTATGGCCCCAAGAATGCCGCTTAAAATATAAACTTTCATGGCGATAGATCTATTATCAATTCCCGAAAATTTGGCCGCAGTGGGATTGGTACCTGACATTCGAACCTTAAACCCAAAAGTGGTATATTCGAGAACAAAATACATTAAAATACCCACTATAAGGAAAATAACAAAAGGAATGGGAATCCCCATAACTACCTGATGACCGATAATTGATAACTCCTTGGGGAAACCGGTGAGGGTCTTGCCTCCAGTTATTACCACCGAAATCCCACGGTACAAAGTTAAAGTAGCCAGAGTAGCCAAAATCGGCGGAGCGCCTATGTATCCTGCTAATAAGCCATTCAGAGCTCCACAGGCAGCTCCCGTAGCTATTGCCACCAAAAAGACTATTACTATAGAGAGAAACTCATGACCTGCAAAAAAGGGAGCCAATTTTACTATAGATAGTCCGGCTATCAATGCAGATAAATTAGCAGTATCGTTAATAGAAAGATTTATCCCATCAATCATCATAGCAATGGCCATGCCCAGGCCCATAAGTCCAATCTCTGGGCACTGGAAAGCCATTGACCTTATGCTACTACCAGTAAGGAAACGGTCCTCTATCGCACCAAAAAAAATAACCAGAATTATTAAGACTACTGATAACAGCAAAACCCTGTCTTCAATATTAAACCTAAACCCTCCTGGAAATTTACCTCTTTTTTGTTCAGCCATATTCTAGTCCACCTTCATTTTTCTTTCCCCATTGGAAAATACTTAAGCCGCCCTTGTCGTTGTTCCGCAATCGCTGGTATCGAAATAAAGATAATTAACACCAAACCAACCACCATTTTCTGCCATTCGGCCGAAACCCCTAGGAAGATGAGACCCCGGTTAAGTACCTGAATTAATAACACTCCAAGGATAGTTCCAACGACTGACCCTCGTCCTCCGGTGATAGCTGCTCCCCCTATCACTACTGCTGCTATAACATCCAAGTCTTGACCCATAAACAAAACTGGATTGAAAGAACGACTGTAAGCACCTTGAATAACTCCCGCAACTGCAGCTAAAGCACCACTCAGAGCTAACATGAGATAAGTTATACGTTTAACATTGAAACCAGCTCTGATTGCCACTTCCCGGTTACCTCCCATAGCGTACAATCCCCGACCAAAAGTGGTATATTTTAACAACCACCACACAAAAATCGCGATTATAAGCAGATAGACCACCGATACATGAAGGCCGGTTTCTCCCGCTACCGGATCTTTAACCTTTATCAGAAAACGGGAATAATAACCTACCAAACCCTCTGGTAAATTGAAGTTCATGGCACGACCAATGAAAAAGAGATTAAACCCATACCACAAAGTTTGATAGCCCAATGATACATAAAAAATAGGAAGGTCAAATTGATTGACAATAAAAGCCATAAGCAAACCAGCCAATAGTCCAAAAACTATGCTGACAACCAAGTAAAGCCCGATACCACCGTTATAGCCGAGCCCAAGAAGTAACATATGAGTAGAATAAGAAGTCATAGCCGCTATAGCTACAAAAGAAATATCAACATTTCCAGAAATAAGGACCATCAGTACTCCCAGACCCATAATACAATAAACAATTGAACCGCGAACAATATCAAAAAGGGTAGAAGCTGAAAAAAATAGAGGATTTCTGAAACCGATAACTATTGAAATAATCATCAAAATTAGAAAAACCACAAATTCGTGTGAATTTAGTAATTTTTTCATTTTTCGTAGAACCTTCCTGTTTTATCTCCCTCGGTTTCCACTAGTTTACAAAACCAAATCAATTTTTAGCTGCCACTAGATGCCTGTGGAGTTCCTCCTCGTTAGTTTCTTCTCGTCGAAACTCCTTCACAATTCTTCCATCTCTCATCAACAATATCCGATTACAGGTCTGCATCAGCTCGGGAATATCATCAGAAATCAATATAATTCCCATCCCCTGCTTTGCCAAGTTGCGAATTAACTCATGAATGGCAGCCTTAGAACCTACATCCACTCCCACCGTTGGTCCATTTAAAATAAGAATTTTAGGGTTACCAGCAAGCCATTTAGCTAAAACCACTCGCTGCTGATTGCCTCCCGAGAGGCTGTTAGCCGGATTTTCTACTGAAGGAGTTTTGATTTCCAACTTACTAACCCATTCCTCTGCTGTTTTAAGCTTAGTCTGGTTACGGATAATCCCCATTTTGCTAGCCAACCAATCAATAATTGTAACTACAAGATTATTAGAGATAGATTGCTCAAGGAAAAGCCCTTCTTTGATCCGGTCTTCTGGAACATATCCGATTTCCTGTTCCATTGCATCTTGAACTCTCTTTATGAAAACTTTTTTACCTTCCAGCCAGATTTCACCCGATTCAGCTGGTAGTTCACCAAAAAGAGAAAGAGCAAGCTCTGTTCGGCCCGAACCCAGCAAACCAGTAATGCCTAATACTTCCCTGGATTTTAGCTCGAACGACACATTAGAAAAACAAGGACGAAGAGTCAGATTTTCCACTTTTAGCAAAGGAGGAGCCTCTTCCGGTTCGCTATAGGCAATTGAGCTCGTGTCAATTTGTCGACCAGTCATATAGTATTCCATAGTTTTTATATCGAGCTCTTCAGCTTCTTGATCTAGCACTTTTTTACCATCCCGGAAAATAAGGATGCTATCCGATATCTCTTTCACCTCATTTAATTTGTGGCTGACAAATAAAATGGAAATACCTCGCTTTTTAAGGTCATTGATAGTTTTAAAAAGATGTTGAATTTCGAGCTGAGTGAGGGCGGTGGTGGGCTCGTCCATAATAATAAGCCGGGCGTCCTCCAAAAGGGCTCGAGCAATGGCAATAATCTGTCTATCGGCGGTAGGGAGTTCACCAGTTATAGCATCCAGGGGAATATCGGCACCTACCCGAGAGAGACCTTCTTTAGCAGATTCATATACCTCTTTCCAATTTACTACTCTTCCACCTTTAGATATCACCCGATTTATTCCAATATTCTCTGCCACCGTGAGGTTGGGAAAGAGAGAAAAATCTTGGTAAATAACTTGAATCCCTTCCCGGATAGAGATGATGGGCGTCAACCGTTTATAGTGATTTCCGTTGATGTAAATATCACCCTTATCTGGTTCGTAAACTCCGGCAATGATTTTAATCATGGTGGATTTTCCCGAACCATTTTCTCCCACCAAGCCCCGAACTTCTCCCCGGTTTATATTAAAACTCACGTCATCCAACGCTCTAACTCCAGCGAAATACTTACTAATATGCTCCACTCGAAGCAGCTCTTCGTTCATTTTTGCTCTCTCACATTCCTAATAAATTTAAAGAGGCGGGGCTTTAACCCCGCCTCTACCCCTTCGCATTTTCAACCTAGAAAGGATACTGATCCATATTGCTGGCATCGATTTTAGCCCAACCTGCTCCGTAAATTACCGGCACTCCACTCTCATTTTCTATTATCTTGATTGACTCATACCCGGGAACTCCGAGATCCATCCCTTCGGTTATCTCTTCACCCTGGATAATTTTATAAGCTACCACATTGGCAGCATAACCAGCAGTAGCAGGATCCCAGGTCATAGCCAAATCCACTGCCCCGGTTTTAAGAAGCTCGCCTGCGTAGGAAGGTATGCTAGTACCTACAACTACTGTTTCTTCAGATATGCCCAATTCTTCAAAAACACGCCCAGCACCAACTACATCGAGAGCAGCTGAACCCATTACACCTTTAAGGTCCGGATGGGTCTTTAACAGATCTTTAACCGTGTTATAAACTATCTCTTGATCTTCTTTGCTTTCATATTTCCCAATAAATTCCATTTCTGGATAGTGTTCACGCTGGTAAGCAAGGGCAGCGTCTTGCCACTCATTGTGGGAAGCATTGGTGAGAGAGCCCACAAACTGAACATATTTACCCTTCTCACCCATACGAGTAGCTAACTCTTTCATCATTTCTTCACCATAAGCTTTGTTGTCAAAAGCTTCGAGGTCATAGTGGGCATTTTTAACAAAAGAAGCTTCATGAGTTACAACTATGATTCCCTCATCCATAGCTTTTTTCTGCACTGGTTCATGTTCTTCAACTCCATAAGGCACATTAATAATAGCATCTACTCCTTGAGCAATAAGATCTTCAATTATGGCAACTTGTTGAGCAGAATCCGCTACTGAAGGCCCTTCCATGAAAGCTTTCACTCCATAGTCTTTTCCAAATTGAAGAACTCCTTCTTCCATTCTAATGAACCAGTTAAAAGCTACTGATTTGACTACCGTGGCAAAAACTAGCTCCTCGGCTTCTGCCTGAAGACCTCCTCCAAACAATACAAAGCCTCCCAGAAGAGTAATAACAACCAACAAAGATAACAGCCTTTTAGCCATTGTTCAATCCTCCCTTACCGTTTGATTTATAAACTAACAAACCGAATACCATCACAACCTGCTCTTAACCGTGAATAGCACCACCAAAGAATTTAAAATCCGTTGAAAAACACATCTTGTGCTTTACCACCTTCCTTTCTTAACATGAATTTAATTCTTACGATGGTTTATAATTCTAGTGTTAAAAGATCTTTTCAAGTCCAAAATACCTTTACATTTCTTCTTGAAAGCTCATTCAAGATTTCCTCCGGCAAAGGGCTATCAACTATAATGCCTTCAAATTGCTCTAAGTCAGCTACTTTAACAAATGCCACCCGGTCATATTTAGTATGGTCAGCTACGAGAAAAGTCTTGATTGAATTTTTGATAATCATCTTTTTTACCCCAACCTCAAATGTAGAAGAATTATAAGTGCCACTCAAGTCCCATCCATCAGTAGCTATAAATCCTTTTTCAGATTTAATTTCACTAAGGTATCTCGCTCCCATTTCTCCTCCCACACTAAAATAGCCCGGCCTTATTTCTCCTCCTATAATAATAGTTTGTATGTTAGGGTATTTAGCTAATTCTCCTGCTATTTTTATATCTACGGTAACAACTTTTAAACCCTTTCTTCTGACTAATTCTTTAGCTAAATAAAAACAGGTGCTACCCGAATCCAGAATTACTGTATCTCTGTCTTCTAC